>DATKAF010000049.1:0-10281 GCA_035498395.1 Anaerolineales bacterium | reverse complement strand
ATCGTCGCGGGCACGGCCGGCCTCGCCTACATGTGGCCCGTCGGCCTCACGATCACGGCGCTGCTCATCGTGGTCGCGCTCTCCTACTTCCAGACCATTCACGGCTATCCATCGGGTGGCGGATCCTACATTGTTGCCAGGGCCAACCTGGGAACACTGGCCGGTCTGGTTGCGGCGGCGGCGCTCCTCGTGGATTACGTCTTGAATGCGGCGGTCAGCCTCACGGCGGGGGTGGCCGCCGTTGCATCTGCGTTTCCCGCGCTCTGGCCGTACCGGATTGAACTCGCTCTATTGCTCCTTCTCGCCATAACCCTGATCAATCTGCGCGGCCTGCAAGAGACCGGAACGTTCATGGCGGTGCCGGTCTACCTCTTCCTCGCCGCCTATTTCTCCATGCTGCTCGCGGGAGCGCTCCAGTTGTTACGGCACGGCGCCGTGCCGGTAGCCACGGTGCCCGTTCCGTCCGCGGTGCAGCCGGTGACGCTCATCCTTGTGTTGCATGCCTTCGCAACCGGCTGCACCGCGCTGACCGGAATCGAGGCCATCAGTAACGGCGTGCCCGCGTTTCGAGAGCCGCAGGCGCACAACGCAGGCCGCACCCTGATCATCATGGCCCTCCTGATGGGTGGCTTGTTCGTTGGCAGCATCGGGCTGACGCAGTTCCTCGGAGTTGTTGCTACCCCGGAAGAGACGATCCTCTCGGCGCTCGCCAGGCGCGTGGTCGGTAATGGGTTCTTCTACCTTGTGATCCAATTTGCCACGCTTGGCATCCTCGCAGTGGCAGCCAATACCAGTTTCGCCGATTTCCCGCGCGTCGGCGCCATCCTCGCCAGGGACGATTTTCTGCCGCGGCAGTTGAGGGGTGTGGGTGACCGGCTCGTTTTCTCCAATGGCATTGTCCTTCTGGCCTCCGCGACCGCCTTGCTCATCGTTGTCTTCATGGGCGATACCCATTTGCTCATACCTCTGTTCGCGATCGGCGCCTTCCTTGCCTTTACGCTTTCGCAATCGGGCATGGTCATGCACTGGTATCGGGAGAGAGGGCGGGGCTGGCGGGTCAAGGCGTTCTTTAACGGAGCCGGCGCGATTGCCACCGGTGCGACGCTGCTGATCGTGGCCATCAGCAAGTTCGCCAGCGGCGCGTGGATCACGGTGCTGGTAATCCCACTGATCGTCGTGGTGTTCCTGCGCGTGAATCGCCACTACCAGCGCGTCCGGAACCAGCTTACCCTGCATGGCTTTCCGCCATCCCTTCGGCCGGTTTCGCCCGCGCGTGTGGTGGTGCCGATCTCCGGGGTGCATCGGGGCATGGTGAATGCCGTCTTGTTCGCGCAGTCCATCTCAGCCGATGTAACGGCCGTGTACGTGGAGCTCGAGCCCGGCGCGGGCGCTAAAGTTGCCGAAGAGTGGAAGGAGTGGTGGCCAGATCTGCCCATCGTGGTGGTTCCCTCGCCTTATCGTTCCCTGGTCGGCCCGCTCCTGGCTTATCTCGACCAGACCGACCTCGAACATAACGATGGCCAGCTGGCGGTCGTCGTGCTGCCTGAGTTCGTGACCGCGCACTGGTGGGAGAATATCCTCCATAACCAGACCGCGCAACTCATCAAGGCCTCGCTACTGTACGGCCGCCGGAGAAGCGGCGGTGAGCGGCTGATCGTCGACGTGCCCTATCACCTCCGCACCTGATCCTGTTCACACCCCGCGGCTCCGCCTTGGATGTAACATCCTGCGCCGGTTTCTGTTCAAAGAGGAGAGATGATGCGCAAGCTTTGCCTTTCCGCTGCACTTCTGTGCCTACTGGCAGCTGCCTGTGCGCCGCTCAGTGGCGGGTCGCTGCCTGGCACATCCGGGTCCGCTGCCGCTCTGGCAAAGATCGTACAGGCTACCTTATCAGCCATGACCGAGCAGGCGCCGAAGACCCCTGTGGCGTTGCTGCCATCGGCTACAGGCGCGGTCGTTCTCACTCCAGGTTCGGCGACCGGTTCCATATCTGGCTCGCTGACGTATCCTGCCGATAGCCTCCCTCCCATGTACGTCACTGCATTCCAGGTAGGGACGCAGAGCTATCGCTACGTCATCACTCAGGCCGGTCAAGGCACCTACGAAATCGATTCTCTGGCTCCCGGTAAATACAACATCGTTGCATACACCATCGGCGGTAATGGGTTCCCCGCGGACCTGCAAGGCGGCTACACACAGGCTGTTCCCTGTGGGCTTGCCACCGAATGTGCCAACCATGTCCTGATCGATGTTCCGCTGGCTGCTGGTCAGGTTGTCAAAGGCATCAGCCCCTCCGATTGGAACGCTCCGGCTGGCACATTTCCCGCGTTTCCGCAATCGGGGCTTTTTGCCACGCCCGTTGGAACGCCGGCAGGCGCAGGGACGGGCTCACCCGGAAGCGGCAGCATCGCCGGGCACCTCAAGTTCCCGGCCAGTACCCTTCATGGGCTGAGGGTCGTGGCCTTCAAGGTTGGCTCGCAATCCTACTACTATATCGAGACATCTCCCGGGGATTCGAGTTTCCGCCTCGATAACATCCCGTCCGGCACCTATCACGTTGTCGCGTACTCGCTCCCGGAAAACGGCACACCGGCTGACGCTGCGGGTGGCTATACCAAGATGGTGCCCTGTGGTCTGACCGCTGCGTGCACCGACCATTCCCTCATCGACGTGACCGTAAACGCGGGGCAGGTTACATCCGGCATCGATCCCGATGACTACTCTGCGCCTGCCGGTGCCTTCCCGCCTGATCCGGTTCCCTAAGCCGCCTGACGTGATGGTATAATAGAACGCACGTTCTCAGGGAAGAGACTGCCATGACCTTCAAACTCCACGCCCCATTTCAGCCGACAGGTGACCAGCCCGAGGCGATCGTCCAGCTCGTCGACGGGATTCGCCGTGGCATGCGAAACCAGGTGCTGCTTGGCGCGACCGGTACCGGCAAGACTTTCACCATCGCATCGGTGATCGAGCAACTGCAGATGCCGGCGCTTATCATGGCGCACAATAAGACCCTGGCCGCGCAGCTATACGCCGAGTTCAAGGAGTTCTTCCCCGAGAATGCGGTCGAGTATTTTGTCTCCTACTACGACTATTATCAGCCGGAAGCTTATGTGCCGCGGCATGACCTCTACATCGAGAAGGAGACCGAGATCAACGAGGAGATCGAGCGGCTTCGCCTCGCTGCCACGACCGCCCTCGTCTCGCGGCGGGATGTCATCATCGTGGCATCCGTGTCGTGCATCTACGGCCTCGGCAGCCCTGAAGAGTTTGGCAAGGGCACGGTCACGATGCGGGTTGGTGAGCTATATCGTCGCAACGCCCTCATTCGCCAGTTGGTGGAATCCCAGTATCAGCGCAACGACTTGGAGCTGCGGCCCGGCACTTTCCGTGTCCGCGGTGACACGCTCGAGATCATCCCGGCCTACGAAGACCGCCGCGGCTACCGCATCACCTTCTTTGGTGATGAGGTCGAGCGGGTCTCGGAGTTCAACCCACTGACCGGCGAGATCTTTAGCGAGCCGAATGAGGTCTCGATCTATCCCGCCAAGCATTACCTGACGGAGGGCGATAAGCTGAAGGAAGCCATCGCCGACATCGAAAAGGAGCTGGATGAGCGGGTTGCCCTCTTCAAATCGGAAGGCAAGCTGATCGAAGCACAGCGCATCGAGCAGCGGACCCGCTATGATCTCGAAATGCTGAAGGAAGTCGGCTACTGCTCCGGTATCGAAAACTACTCGCGCCACCTCGACCGGCGTGCGCCAGGGACACATCCCTGGACCATGATCGATTTCCTGCCCAGTGAGTATCTGATGGTGCTCGACGAGAGCCACATGACGGTTCCTCAGATTCGCGGCATGTACAATGGCGACCGTTCCAGAAAGGAAACTTTGGTCGAGTACGGTTTTCGTCTGCCGAGCGCCGTGGATAACCGTCCGCTGAAGTTTAGCGAGTTCGAAAGCGTCATGGGTTACACCGTATATACATCCGCCACGCCGGGACCATATGAGATGGAGAAGGCCGAGCGAGTGGCGGAACAGATCATCCGGCCCACCGGTCTGGTCGATCCGCAGGTTGAGATCCGTCCAACCAAGGGTCAGGTGGATGACCTGATCGGCGAGATCCGCCAGCGCACGGAGCGGGGTGAGCGCGTGCTCGTCACGACCCTGACAAAACGCATGGCCGAGGACCTGGCGGACTATCTCATGGAGCTGGGCGTCAAGGTTCACTACCTGCACTCCGAGGTGGAGACCCTGGAGCGCGTGGGCATTCTTCGTGACCTGCGCTTGGGCGTCTTCGATGTGATCGTCGGTATCAATCTCCTCCGCGAAGGCCTGGACCTGCCCGAGGTCTCGCTGGTTGCCATCCTGGATGCCGACAAGGAAGGCTTCCTCCGCTCGGAGACCGCCCTGATCCAAACCATCGGCCGCGCAGCCCGGCACGTGAACGGGCGTGTCATCATGTATGCGGACCACATGACGGATTCCATGAACGCCGCGGTATCCGAGACGAACCGCCGCCGCGCCAAGCAGGTGAAATACAACGAGGAACACGGCATCACGCCGGTCAGCATCCAGAAAGCCATCCGGGACATCACCGATCAGTTGTCGTCAGAGGCGAAGGAGAAGGCCATGGCGGTCGGTGAGTCGAAGGCCGAATACCGGACGAAGCATGACAAGGCCTCGCGCGGCGAGCTCGAGAAGATCATCTCCGAGATGGAAAAGCAGATGAAGGAGGCCGCCCGCAATCTTGAGTTCGAGAAAGCGGCCGCGCTGCGCGATGAGATGTATGAGCTGAAGGCCATCCTGGCAGATGAGGCCGACCTGAAGCCCTGGGAGCGCATCAAGCTCCTGGCTGGTGAAGAATAACAACACGAAGACCCCGCACAGGCGGGGTCTTCCCTTTGACAGACTTGAGCTGCCGGCAACTATTGAAAGGCCTGCCCAAATGCAAGGCCGAGCACGTAGGTGATCAGTGCTTCCCCGAGCCCTACGATGGTCATCTCCAAACCGCTGCGCCACGGGCTCAGGCCGGTGACGACGGTCTTTGCCGCCCCGATGGCAAAGTGCGCCAGGGTACTGATGACGAACGAGGCGATGATCGCCGGGTAGCCGCGCGTAAAGAAGAACGGGATGATGGGGATGAAAGCGCCCGCGGCGGTGGATAGCGTGGCGGAAACAGCCGCGGTCCACGGGTTGGGGAAGTTCTGCTCGGAAAGCCCTAGCTCCTCACTTCCGAGTGTCTTGAGCGCGGCCTCGGGTTGCGCGATCAGCCGGCTCGCAAGCGTCCGCGCCTCGTTTTCCGGTACACCCTTCAACTGGTAGAATAGTGCGATTTCTTGCTCTTCTTCCTCCGGGTGTATCTGCAGTTCCTGCCATTCGCGCCGGAACTCTGCTTCCTGCACTTCGCGCTCGGTCTTGGTGGCCAGGTACGCCCCCGAGCCCATGGAGAGGGCCGAGGCCAGCATCCCGGCCAGCCCGGCGACCAGCACGGCTTCCCCGCCTGCCGTAGCACCCGCAACACCGGAGACAATCCCAAACACCGATCCAAGGCCATCATTGGCGCCATAGATCGCCTGCCCGATCCATCCGCCGCCGCTGCGGTGCCAGCTCTCCCTGTGCAGGATGGTGTCCAGGGTGACCTGCGGGCCTGTGATGCCCACCGGCCCGGTTTGCCCAGATCGTTGCATCGCGCCGCCGTGAAGCTGTTCGTCACGCAGCACGGACTGGACAGACTGGCGGTCCGCCTCGCTCGGAGCCATTTGCGCCATCGATTCATACAGCTCTGCATCGTCGACTTCGTTGCTCTCGGCGTGTTTCAACGCATTATCGGTGCCGCTCTGCACCATCACCCAGCGCCAGATCCTCTCATGCAGGGTGTCCCGGTCAGGGGGGACTCTGGCGCCCAGCTCCTGCAAGCGGGTGGCCCATCGTTCAGCATGCCCAGCTTCGGTCTCCGCCAGTCCCAGTAGCGCCTTCCGGCGTGCATCGCTCGTCTCGCGCTCTGCCAGGGCCTGGTAAAGTCGTCTGGTGGAACGCTCGCGCTTCAAAGCAATCTGCAGGTTCTTGATGAATTCAGCTTCGTTGATGTCTGTCACGGTTTTGCCCGGCGCTATTCAGCAGGTGGTAGTGGGATCAGCAGGAGTGGCGTTTTAGTCCTCTGCGCGACGTGCGGCGCCACGCTGCGTGCCCAGAACGCGCCGACGCCCGCCTTCCCGTGGGTGCTCAGGACGATGATATCGGCTTGCGATTCCTCGCTCGCTTTCAGGATCACCGCGGCGGGATCGCCGCGTGCCACCTCAGCCGTTGCCTCAATCCCCCGCTCCTGAAGCGCTTCCAGGTGCTCCGCAAGGTGCTCGCGGGCGCTTTCTTCGCGCATATCCAGCACCGCATGCGCCGTGCTCGGCATCAGGCTGCTGGTGGCGGCCTGCTCACCAGTCAACGAATTGTAAGTCGGCACAACGCTCAAGAGATCCAGCTCGGCGCCGAACCGCTGGGCAAGCGACTCGGTCAGGGGGAGTCCGTCGTCGTGGATCGAGTCTGGGTCCAGCGGGGTTAGTATCCTTGCCACCTTGAAAGGCCGGGAGTCCGGCCGGATGAGCAGAAGTGGGGTCGAACCCTGAGAAACGATCTGCTGCGCGATGCTTCCGAACAGCATGTCCCGCATCCCACCCCTGCCGTGGGTGCACGTGACGATCAGGTCCGGCTCGAACTCCCGCATTGCATGCTCAACGATGCTCGTGGCTACATCCGCTACGGGTGCTCTGTGCACGTGGGTCTCGACAGGCACGTCCGCGGGGAACGCGCGCGCGGCGACTTGGCTAAGGTAGGCCGTAGCCTCCTCCGGGTCCGTCAAATGGTGCTCCTTGTGGATCTCGGCTGGCGCGTCCTCCTCGATCACGTGCAGGAGCATCACGTGCGACTTGAGTCTCCGAGCGAGGACCGAGGCAGGCTGCAACGCGGACTCCGAGAGCTTCGAGCCGTCGAGGGGGACAAGGATGTTCTTGAACACGGCTATCCTCCCGCAAACACTTCGTAGAGCAGGAATCCGTTCAGCGCGATGATGATGGCCGCAACAGCCGTGGTGGCATACGTCGTGGCCTTGCGATTGACCAGCGGGCCCATAATATCACGCCTGCGCGTGAAAAGGATGAGCGGGATGATGGCGAACGGCAGGCCAAAGGAGAGCACCACCTGGCTGATGACCAGTGTGCGTGTCGGGTCGAGGCCCAGCATGATGACGATCATCGGCGGCACCACCGTGACCAGTCGCCTGATCCAGCTTGGGATCTGCCGATGCAGGAAACCGCCCATGATGATCTGGCCCGCCATCGTTCCAACCGACGACGAGGACAGGCCGGATGCGAGCAGGGAGATGGCGAACACCCACGAGGCAGCGCTGCCCAGCAGCGGCTCGAGCGTCTTATGCGCCTCTTCGATGGTGCCCACGCCGGTCAGCCCGTGCTGATAAAACGTCGAGGCTGCCATAATGAGCATGGCCATGTTGACCAAGCCTGCCAGTCCCATGGCCACAAAGACATCTATCAGTTCGTACCGGAAGAGCCGCTTCTGCTGTTGGGCGTCACGCGTAACGATGCGCCCCTGGGTCAGCGCCGAGTGCAGGAAGATGACGTGCGGCATGACCGTGGCGCCTAGGATGCCGGTCGCCAGCAGGATGCTCTCGGTGCTGGTGAATTGCGGCACGGTGGCGTGGAGCATGACCACGCGCCAGTCCGGGTGATCCAACGCCGTCTCAATCAGGTAGCTGACCGAGACGACGCCAACCAGGGCAGTGATCACCGCTTCCAAAGGCCGGAACCCATAGCGTTCCAGCGCCAGGATGAGGAACGTGATAATGACGGTCAGGATCCCCGCCAGCCACAGCGGGATCCCGAAGAGCAGGTTGAAGCCGATGGCTGCGCCCAGGAACTCTGCCAGGTCGGTGGCCATGGCAACCAGTTCCATGATGACCCACATGCCCCAAACGACAGGCTTGGGAAAGTTATTGCGGCAGTGTTCGGCGAGGTTCAGGCCGGTGGCGATGCCAAGTTTGGCAGAGAGCGATTGGATCAGCATAGCCATGAAGTTGCTTGCGACGATCACCCACAGCAACTGATACCCGAACTTCGCGCCCGCACTGATGTTCGTGGCGAAGTTCCCGGGGTCCATATAGGCCACGCTCGCAATAAATGCCGGCCCCAGGAAAGGAAGGATGCGCTCGAACCAGCTTTTCTTGCTCTCGCCGGCCAGCACGTCATGCGCCGTGCGGATGGTTGCTTCATCTTTGGGAACGGGTGTGGTGACTGAGCCCTTCATGGATCGGTTCCTTATCCGGTTTCTACGAACACGCGGCCCGTGATGGCTGGTCCCAGAACCGCAATCGTGCCGCGCGCTCCAATTCTCACCTTCATAACATGATCGACCGGCGAGACTTCCACCACGGCCACTCGCGTACCGGGCAGCAGGCGCAACAGCTCCAGGCGGCGGAGGAACTCCCGGTCCTGCGCATCCACGCGCCGGACCGTTGCCTTCTTTCCTGCCTGCACAGCCTCCAACGGGATGCTCTGATCGGATGGCATCACCAGGTCCGGGCCTGGGATTGGCTCGCCGTGAGGGTCCCGGGTGGGCTCACCCAGGGCAGCCGCGATGCGTTCCTCAAAGTCCTCGGAGATTACGTGCTCCAGGCGTTCCGCCTCGCTGTGGACCTGGTCCCATGAATAGCCGAGGCTCGCCACCAACCACGTCTCAAGCAGCCGATGGTGCCGGATGACCTCCAGTGCAGCCCGCTTCCCGGCAGCCGTCAGCTTAACCCCGTGGTGCTTCCTGTACTCGACGAGAGCCGGGCGAGAGGCTGCAAGTTTCTGCACCATGCCGGTTATGGAGGCTGGCTCCACGCCCAGTCGCCTGGCAAGCGCGTTCGTGCTGGCCGGAGTGCCGTTCTCGGTCAGGTCGAAGATCGCCTTCAGGTAGTCCTGGATGGAATCTGTCAATACTTCTGACATATTAAATAATTATTTAGGTTTTCCTAAATAGGATAACCCTGAGCTCAGCGATTGTCAAGACCTGCAAACTAATCTGTGCTGGGTAACCTTGGGAAGGCGCTCGCCCTAGTGAGTGTTTCTTAGCCGGAGGGTCGATAATCCCGCGTAGGTCGGGCTTCAGCCCGGCTAGAGCCCGCCTCAATCAGTCTATCCACCCAGGTGAGCCGGGATCAGAAAGACGGCGATCGAGATGAACTGCGCTAATGCTCCCAGGATGACGAAGATATGCCACACCTCATGGAAGCCGAACTTGCCGGGCGCGAAGTCTAGCATCTTCGTACTGTAGATCACCGCGCCGGCCGTATAGATGATCCCCCCGATGGCAAGCCATACCATTGCGCCAATTGACAGCACCTGCAACATCTGCCCGACAGCGCCCACGCACAGCCAGCCCATGATGACGTAAGCGCCCGCGCTCAACCAGCGCGGCGCGTTCATCACGATGATCTTGATCACGATTCCGACGACCGCCAGCAGCCAGATGATGCTAAGCAAGCCCCACTGCCAGAACCCGCGAAAGGCCAGCAGGCAGAAGGGCGTGTAGGTGCCGGCGATCAGCAGGAAGATTGCCGAATGATCCAGGCGTCGCAGGATCGCGGTGCCGCGTTCGCCGGTGTTCGCCATGTGGTAGGCGGCGCTGGCCGCGAAGAGGGAGACGAGGCATATGCCGTAGATGACGAGCGCTGCCTCCACCAGCCAGCGCCCTCTTGCAATGACGACGAGCGCGGCGATACCTGCGAGCGCCACAATGGCAGCGAAGAAGTGGGTCAACCCGTTCACTGGCTCGCGAAGTCTCAACTTGAATTCTCCTAACCCGTCAGCGTCCTTACTTTTCGCGCGATCACCACCAGCACTTCGCTGGATCGGATTTGAGCGGTCTCGAATTCGGCGGCGAACCCTGCCTCTTCCAGCCTGCCGCTCAGTCGCTGGGCCAGCATCTCGGCTGGAAATTGGGGCGCCTGGTCGGTCGTTCGGAACAACCAGGCCGCCGCCCGGTCCACGATCTTGCGGCCGATGATCCACGCCGCGGGGAGCACGACAAACACGCCGTTCTCGGCGAGCACGCGTCGCACCTCGTGGAGTGTACCCGATTCATAGATGTATTCCGCAGGGAAAGTGGACACCACCGTGTCAAATGAAAGCGGAGCGAATGGCAGAGATTGAGCAAGACCTCGGGCCAGGTTCACTTCGCTCAAGCCGGAACCGCGAAGCCGCCCGGAGGCCAGCCGTAGCATCTGACG
>DATKAF010000048.1:0-21329 GCA_035498395.1 Anaerolineales bacterium | reverse complement strand
GCCCTCACCAGCCTTGCCATGTATGCCACTGGCTGGGGCTATACCGAGACCCCGGCCACCTTGAACCTCAAGCTCAAATCCGCAGGCGGCTTCGTCAATGAAGCCATCGTATGGGGCGCGATCACCAAGTTCCATCCCCAGATTCAGAACAAAGGGCTGACCTTGTGCATGGATACCGAGGCCCCTCTCGCACTGATCGATGGCTACCTGGCCGCGGGCGAACCCGTCATCGTGGAAGTGGATTATTCCCCCGCTGCCGGCCTCCAGAGCCATTGGGTCCTAGTGTATGCCAGGCAGAACGGCGACTACCTGATCCAGGATCCGTGGCCCTCTCCTCCCGAGACCGGCCCCATCACCTTGCTATCGCGCTTCGCACAGGGCAGGCCTCTGGCGCACGCCATCAAGGCGGTTGCCTGGTACCAGACCGGCGCCACGGTCCCCGTTCCCGCTCCTTCCCCCTCTTCCCCAACCGTGCCGATCACTCCCGCGCCCCTACCGGCGCCCGTTGAAACCGACCTTGTCCTGCAGGTTGTTCCTACGGCAACGGCCGGCATCAAGCTTCATGACACGCCCGTGTCCGGTTCGCTCGCCAGCTATGCAGAAATGCCCGGCGTGCCCCTCAGCGTCATCGAGGATAAGGCAGGGGCTCTGTCCAAGCTCGGTCACATGAACCAGTGGATCTTCGTCCGCGACCCGAACGGGCATCAGGGCTTCGTAGCAGCCTGGTACATGGAGGTCGCCTCTTCCCCCTCCACTCCGCCTCCTCCCGCTCCTTCGACTCCTGCTCCGGTGCCCCCTTCACCCGGTTCGCCGCTAGGCGCGCCCGAGCGGTTCCAGGTGGTTGTGATTCCCACTGTTGGCGCAGCTGGTCTTGCCGTCCGCCAGCAGCCATCCCTCGGCGCCGACAAGGTCAACGATGAGAAGGCCGGCGCTCGCCTGACCGTCATCGAGCCTGCCGCCACTGCCATGCCGAAGATCGGCCAGGCCGGCCAGTGGCTGGCTGTCAAGGCCACCAACAACCAACGTGGTTACGTCATGGCACAGTACGTCCAGCTCCGCCAGTAATGTGAACCCCATCGCCCCGCGGTGCCTGCACGAAACCCGGTGCAGGCTCGCGGGGCGTTTTGCGCCAGGTAACAATATCCGATGACCCGCGCCGCTCGGACCGCCTTCCTCCTCTGGCTTGCCATCAGCATTCTCGTTGGCATCAGCCTCCTGTGGATCTACCTCCGGCTCGGCGAGGACGGCTTCGGCGTCTATATCCAGCAGCCGCCGCTCATCAACCTGCCGGTCACGCTCGCCTCCGTGGCATTGGCCTGGCTGGCCGCGGGCGCGCTGCTCGTCCTTCTCTGGGCAGGCCGTATCCGCCGGGATAACCTCCTCAGCATCGGCGGTTTCTTCCTCATCACCTGGGTCTATCTCAATATCCTCAGCGAGCGCTTTCGCTACGGCGATTACACCTACTACTTCGACGCCGCCACGAAGCTCTACGCCCATCAGCATCTCCCCGGCTCGTATTTTTACCTGCCGCTGTGGGCCACCCTCATCCAGTATCTTGCCCCCTTGGGCCTCGACGGATTCTTTCTTGTCCTCTGGCTGCTGAACTTCTTCTCCCTGCTGTTGTTCTATGTGCTGCTCCACCGCGCTCTTCAGCACTATGGCTTCTCTTCCCAGCTCGCCGCGCTGGTCACGGTCCTGTTCGTGCTTGCCAATGCGCCCCTCTTGCGCACGCTGGTCTATGTGCAGATCAACCTGCACGTCCTGAACCTCATCCTCCTGAGCCTGCTTCTTTATCCACGGTACTCGTTCCTCTCGGCGCTCTGCCTTGCGCTGGCGGTCCATCTCAAGACCTCTCCGGCGGTGCTGATCCTTGCCTTCCTACTGGAGAAGGATTGGCGCTGGCTTGCCTGGTTCGTCTTGAGCATGTTCGGCATCGCCGGTCTCACCGTCGCCACCAATGGCATCACCCCGTTCCTCGACTCCCTGCGCAACGTTCAGGACCTCGCTGTATCCGGCGACACCATCTTCCACGACACTTCCTTCGATTCCTTCCTTCGCTTCGTGGGTCCCATCCTGCGCCTCAGCCCCAAATGGATCCAGGCGCTGATCTACGCCGCCAAGGCCCTGCTTTTGGCTGGCACGCTCGCCGTCATGGTCCGCTGTGTTCGGAGCCGCGCCTTCTTCCAGGACGACCAGCGCGGCCGTTCGATGCTCAACGCCGTGCCACCCCTCTTGGTGGTGATGACGCTCGCCTCGCCCATCGTCTGGGAGCACCACGGCATTTTTCTCGCCCTCTCGTTCCTGTTGTTGCTCAAACGCCTCGATCAGCCCTCGGACTGGCTCCTGTTCGGCTTTGCGTATCTCCTGGAATTTCTGCTCCCGACCTTCGATTTCTTCCCCTGGTCATACGGCCGCCTGCTTGCCCCGCTGATCGTGCTGTGGTTGATGTGGAAGACGTCCAAATCGCCCGAGCCTTCACGGATCTTCAACAAGCTGAGCATGCGGATGGAGAAGTCTCTCGAGATCTGAAGGGACAGACAACATGGCACACATACAACTTGGCTCATCACCCGAAGAGCGAAAGCAGGGCGACTTTTTCTTGGACCTTGCAGCCAGGAAGGTAGTGCGCCCGATCGCCCCGCGCTCATATTCCCTCTGGATGGCTCTTCTGCTCGGGGTTGTGCTCGGCCTTGCATATGGCCTATCCAATCAATTTATCAACTCCATATTCTCGCCGCCATCGGCTTCGATTCCGTTTGCACATCATCCATTTGGCATTATTGGAAACTGCATTGCAAGCATCCTTGGAATGATGCTGATTTGTTTTGCTTGTGCATGGCCCAAGGACTGGACCAAAGGCGCTTTGTTTGGCAGCCTTGCGCTGTTCCTGGTTATGGAGATCAGGGCGGTAGCCACCGGCACTCCTGTGTTGGACGTATTCCTGGTTTCGTTCTTATCGTTCGGCCTGCTTGGCACATTCCTCGAAATCGTTTTATGCATACCTGTGATGGCGATCTTGCGGTGGACCATCGATGTACAGGCCGAGCTGTTTGATAGGCCGGTATATTCGTGGCAGCGGCTAAGGATTCCGGTCGGCATAACGGTTGCAGCAACGGCCCTCGGTCTGCTCTCGCTTTACCCATCAAGCACTCTGGACGCGATGGCAAACACAGCCTCCCTCATCAACCGAGGCCGCGCAGCGGCACGATCCGAGAATCTGCCGGCGCCGCTTCGGGAGGAAAACGGCGTTCACGATTTCTTGAAGTATGCAGGGCCCGACTTTACAGTAGAGCTGGGTGAAACCACACCCTTCGCTGATAAAATACCCCCCTTGTTACAGCCCTACGCGATCGTGATCATTGCTCGCTTCCAGGGAGGATGGACGGTCACATGCCTGTATATCGATCCGTCTGACGAGCCACTTTGCAAGAGTTCTAGCCCTCCAAACACGCCGCGTATCACAGATTTCTGGGCTGCGGCAGTGCAACCAGTGTCCTGATCCGGACCGTGCCATAGGATGCTAGCTTCCGACATCCTACACGCTATTTATCGCCCGGACGAATACCTCCACCATCTTCTCCAGGTTGATCTCATCCCGGACGATCTGGAACGACTCGTCGCCCATCTTCCGCAAGCGGCCTGCATCAGACAGCGCGCTGCGCATCACATGGATGAGCGCCAGCTCGTCTTCCGGCGGCACCTGCCAGCCGTTCGCCTCGCGCACGAGGTCGTCCTGCGTCCCGTCGCCCTTCGCTACGATCACGGGCAGAGCATGCGCCATCGCCTGCTGGATCGCCAGTCCGCCGGTTCCGGGCAGTACGAAGAGATCCGCCGCCACAAAGTACGGCTCCAGCTCTTCCCCGTGCCGCGCCCCGGCGAATTCCGCCTCAGGATACGCCTGCCTCGCCAGCGCCTCTAGCTTTCCCAGCTCGGGCCCATCGCCGACGATCAGCAGTCGAGGCCGCGGCTCCGGCATGGCGGCACAGGCGCGCAGGAGGCGGTCCACTCTCTTCCGAGCCTGCAACCTCCCGACGAACAAGACCGTCTGCGGGCCCTCGCCCAGCGGTTCATGTACCGGCCTGTCAACAGGCCGCGCGGCGGCAGCGTTCGGGGCAATAAAGATCCTTTCCCGCGGAAAGCCCAAGGCGGCATACTCCTCTGCGCCCCGGCGGCTGTAAGCGATCAGCCCATCGAACTGTTGCAGGAACCGCCGCCATCCTGACCGGCGTATCGCAGACCATGCCCCGGTAGCGGGCGCCCCCAGCCCCCAGCCGATGACCTTCCGGCCGCAGCCATGCATCCAGCGCGCGGCCGCGGGCGTGGAAAGATAGCGAGGGTTCGCCTCCACGATCAATGCATCCGGGTTCCAGCTTTGCAGCCACTTTGTGAATCCCCGTTGATAGCAAAGGTAAAGAGGTCCCCCCAGCAGATGTACGTTGTGCGCCATGAAGTGCTGCGCGGAGTGCAGTGAAGCAGAGGCAATACCTTCGCCCGGACGGGGCATGCCTGCGAAGACACCCAGGCCCCCCTCGCAGGCTGCGGCGAGCATCTCAAAGAATGGTGCGCGGTAGCTCGGCAGGACCCGCTGTTGGAGCCCAAGCCGGCCGGCGAACATTCCCATCATTCGGGCTGGACGTGCGGGGCAGGCCACGCCGGAGACTTGTGGACATGTACCACCTTCCACTTGCCGTCCTGCTTCACCACGACCCGGCTCTCATTGTGCGCGTTGACCCGCACGCCCTCTGGATACGCCGTGCTCGTCAGCAGCGTGTAGCTGGCAATGGCTGTATCCCCGTACCGCTGGATGTGCAAGTTCGCCAGGTCGAGCCGGCTTTCCGCCTTCTCGGCTGCGTCCGAGCCGAAGACGGTGCCGCGCTTTCCGTTCGCGCTCATCATGAACTCGTGGAAGGGAACTCCATCGATGCGGTGCGGCGTCACCCACCACTCGTAAAGCGTTAGCTCATCCGCGGTCGTGTCGCGGTATGTCTGCACGTCGTTCTCCTGAACGGACCGCAGGTGTTTGAGCAGGAAGTCCCGTATTTCCTCATCCATCCTTACGCCTCCAACAGCGCTTTCAGGTATCCGTCGATCATCCGATCCAGCCCCAGATGCTCCTCTGCCTGCAACCGCGCCCCATGGCTGAAGCGCGGCCAATCCCTGAGCATCTCCGCGGCGGCCTCGGCAAGAGCCGGGACATCCGGCGTTTCGATCTTCCACGGATCGCCGACGTATGGAACGATGCATCCGGCGTCGCCATCCACCAACTCCCGCAGCGATCCCGTATCGAAAGCCACAACGGGCAGGCCGCACGCCAGCGCCTCTATCACACTATTCGGGCAGGCAGGGTGCAGGTCGGCCGAGAACAAGGCGTGCGCCGAGCGCATCATGTTCGGGATATCTGCCTGCGGCAGGACGCCCGCCCATATCAGCGGCACCCGTGCGCCGACCTGGACTCTCGCCCGGTGCTCTTCGGTGATCCGGCCCACGACCATCAATTCCATTGGAAATCCGTAGTCCTCTGCGAGGGTTTCGGCCAGCCGGACCGCATTATCCAAACCCATATCATAGCCGCCGCCCAGACTGCCTTCGACCACAAGCAGCCGGCAGCGCCCGTCTGGTCGTTTGTCTTCCTGGGCCGGCCGGTACTCGTATAAGTCCACGCCGTTGAGTACCACCGAGCACGATGCACGCGTCCTGCCATACCAGTCATCCCACCATGCGCGCGAGAACTCGCTCTGGTACACGATACGGCCTGCGATCCTGGCCCGGATGGCTGCAAGGATTAAGTTGCCGTACTCGGCGCGCAGGTAATGGCGGACGCCGGTGTTCCGCTTGCGGTGGATCCAGTTGATGCCGTCAAGCCGCTGCACGATGCGCGCGCCGCGGCGGCGTGCCCGCCACAACGGGAGCAGGTTCTTCGTGCCGCCGATGATCAGAATAGGATCGGAGGCGGAGCCGATCTGATGCGATACTTCGATTCCCCGCCGCGACAACCCCGCCTCGAACTTCCGGCGGAACGAGGCCATGCCGCCCACGTTACCGACTTCAGGGACGATACACACGCGCTGCACGGAATCATTATATCGTAGCGGTCGGCAGGGCCCGCGTCGTGCGTTTATGGTATCCTTGCTACATTCCATCCGGGAGTCCCTCATGTATGTTGCCATCGAAGGGGTGATCGGCGTCGGCAAGACCACCCTGGTCCGCCTGCTGCGGCCCGTTTTTGAAGCGGAAATATTGCTGGAGATCTTCGAGGAGAACCCGTTCCTTTCGGACTTCTATGCTGACCGGGAACGCTACGCCTTTCAAACGCAGATCTTCTTCCTGCTCAGCCGGTACCATCAGCAGCGGCGGACCGTTCCGGACATCCTGGCAGCCGGAAAGACGCTGATCTCGGACTATACCTTTGCAAAGGACTCGCTCTTTGCCCGCATCAATCTCCACGGCGACGAGCTGGACATGTACTATCGGGTGCACGAGGCCCTCGGCGAGAAGATCCCCAGGCCGGAGCTGATCGTGTATCTGCGGGCCTCCACCGAGGTCCTGATGCAGCGCATCGCGCTCCGCGATCGGCCTTATGAGCGCAATATGGAGGCTGCCTACATCGACCGGCTGAACCGTGCCTATGACGAATTCTTCGCCAAGCCCTACGACGGCTCACCAGTCCTTACGATCGACACCAACACCCTGAACTTCATTCAGAATCCCGAACATCTGCGCTCCATCGAAAATGCGATCCGGGAGCGTATGAACTGGGGACCGTTCCAGCCGAGCCTGCCTCTCAACGGGGTGTCCACGGGGCATCCTTCTCTGCCAAAGCGGGATTGACCCATGCG
The DNA here is from genome assembly GCA_035498395.1 of Anaerolineales bacterium. GTDB lineage: Bacteria > Chloroflexota > Anaerolineae > Anaerolineales > Villigracilaceae > Fen-1038. The sequence continues at coordinate 14,493 of DATKAF010000048.1, read as the reverse complement.
CGTAACTAGGGAATCGCTTGTCCGCATTGCCAAAGAGACAGCTCTCGAGCGGTCGCACAACGACCGCACGATCACCGCCGCTTATCTCACGGGCTCGGTTGCCGCAGAGGGCGACCCGATGCTGGGGGGCACGACCGATATCGACCTGGTCTTCGTGCACGTGACGCTGGAAGCGCCGCCGCGCGAGATCATCAAGCTCACTCCCGATTTCCACCTGGACGTCCGGCATCGGACCAAGTCGGAGTTCAAATCGCCGCGCGAACTGCGGGCTGATCCGGTGCTCGGCTACGAGATGTACGATCCGATGCTGCTCTGGCAGAGCGAAAAGTTCTTCGAGTTCGTGCAGGCCGGCCTGCGGGCAGGGTTCGAGTTCCATGCCCCCGGGCTTGTACTGACGCGCTGCCGGAAGCTCCTCGCAGAAGCCCGCAGCAGCTGGCTCCAGCTTTCGGCGATCCAGGCGAAGGAAGCACAGCCGGGCGACGTAGCAAAGTTCTTGCAAGCCCTGAGCTGTGCGGCCAATGCGATTGCAGAGCTGAACGGCGGCCCGCTGGCAGAGCGGCGGTTCCTGCTGATGTTCCCTGGGCGGGCAGAGGCCGCGGAGAGGCCGGAGTTCACGGAAGTCCTGTTCAGCCTGTTGGGAGCCGACCGGATCGACGCGTCCGTCCTCACCTCGTGGCTGCCGGCCTGGGGAGCAGATTTCCTCTCGGCGGCGCAGGCCGCAGGCGTGGATTCTGACATCCATGCTGCCCGCTTCAACTATTACGAGAAGGGCATCCGGTCGCTGCTGGAGGGCGATGCGCCGCTTACGGCCGCCTGGCCGCTGATCCGCACGTGGGCTCTGGCTTGCTCTGCGTTGGAGCCGGGGCAAAGCGGTTCGTGGCAGAACGCCAGCCGGGAATTGGGCTTGATCGGCGATGGCCTCTTGGGGCGGGTGGATGAGCTTGACAAATACCTGGACGGGATCGAAATTCGCTTGGACGAGGTCGCGGAAGCCAACGGCGTAGAGACATCAGGCAGACTCTAGGGGCACATTTAGGGTGGCTGCGGCTGCTTGCTACACGCAGTTGTGTGGATAAGCGGCGAAAATCTGTGGATAAGCATCCTTCTTTGTGGACAGTCCGGCCATTTTGGCCAGAAACTTTCGAAAACGTAAGAAAAGGATACCCCCATATATGGCTGGTCATTTTTGACCATAGCTACATGTGGACACCGCCGGATTCATAGAATCTAAGCTCGTACTTATTCAGTATTTATCCACAGCCGCAGACTTCGGGATAGCCGCTTTGCAACACAAGATGTGGCGCTTGAGATCGTCTGCCAATCCACGGGTACGAACGCAACGGGGTATCCACACTATCCACAGTACCTACTAAGATTACGATATCCATATACATATAACAAAGAGATGAATGGATCATAGGGAAAACAGAGCAGCTGCGGGAAAACTGAGAGCCGGGGATCTCCTTTCTGCTATTGACGAATAGAAAATATGTGCTAAAATACATCCACAACTGAATAGGCCTTTTAGAGAAAAAAAGGAGATAAGTATGATACGCGTACACATGGCCTCTAAAAGCACAAACCCGAACGACGGCATGACGAGGAGGGAAGAATGCCGGCACTGAACCGCATCCAACTGATCGGATATTTGGGACGGGACCCGGAGGCGCACTTTACCCCCAGCGGCAAACGGGTTACTCATTTCAGCCTGGGCGTTACTCAGCGTTGGAAGACCGGCGAGGAGAACCGGGAATCGACGGAGTGGGTCAACGTGGAGACCTGGGACCGGCTCGCCGAGATCTCGCAGGAGTACTTGAAGAAGGGCAGCCTCGTCTATGTCGAAGGGCGGCTAAAGACAGACAAGTACGAGGACAATGGTGAGAACAGATATTTCACCAAGGTGGTCGCCCTGCAGATGCAGTTCCTCGATCGACGGCAAGCCGAGGATGGCATCCCTACCCCGGAGGACACGTCACCTGAATTCGAACCCTCTCATTAGCGAGAAGAAGGCACCGGATCGTTCGATCCGGTGCCTTCTTTTTGTCCTGGTTTACGCAACTCTGCCGCGCACTGCTCAACTGCGGCTGCTCACTGCTGCTTACCGGTGTGATCAGGCCCCTTCAGAAAGCCCTTGAGGTCGCTGTGGATGGAATCCAGCGCACCAAGCCTGGCCCGGTAGTACCGTTCCTGGCCACGAATGGTCACGTTGATAAGGCCGGCGAGGCGCAGCTCCTTGAGATGATGTGTCACCGTAGGAGCCCGCAGGTTGAGTCGCCGCGAGAGCTCGGACGGCGTAAGCTCCTGGTGGCTGAGATAGTTCAGGATCTTGAGGCGCGTCGGGTCTGACAGCGCCTTGAGAGCGATCAGCAGGCGGTCGGGGACCAGCTCGCCGGGGATGGCAGACATGGTCGCCGGTCGAGCTCCGAAAAGAAAGATCTTCTGATCGGGGGCGATGGGCTCCAGGTACACCAGCGGCGTCATCCAATAGGTGGGTACTACGATCAGCTCGCGGCCCAGTTCCTCAGTGTAGCGGATACCCTGGGAGAGTTCGGTGATCAGCTCCGGTATGGAGAGCCGGCTGGATAGGTCCCGGGCATGATCCAAGCCCGCCTCGAGTACGCTGCCGATGCGCAGCTCCTCCTGTTCGAAGAACGCCTGATGATAGGCCTGGAGCGACGAGTAGAGCATCGTGCCGAAGTCATCCGGGCGGACCCACCAGTTCAAGTACTTGATGAGGGCTTGCTCGTCCGGGCTGTTGGCATCTTTGCATATCAGGGGAATGAGTTGGCCCAGATCGCTCTTATCCCAGCGCCGGCGTTGGGCGATTTCCAGCAGGAGGGTCGATTCCGGGCGGACATCCTTTTCGGTGCTCAGAAGCGTTACGCTGCGCTTCGCAGCGGGGATCTGCTGCAGGGCATACAGCACCGTGATGGCAGTTTTCGGTTGGGGAAGGGCGTGTACCCACGCCAGCGGGAAACTTAGGAAGAGGAATGGCTGGACCTCTTCCAGGAATGTGCGCTCCGCCGTGGGAATTCGGGAACGGATCTTGGCAGCCCAGGCGGGGCGCAGGTCATAGCGCTCCGGTTCGTGAAGGACGAGAAGGCTGACAAAGAGCTCATAGGCGGTCCCGACGTCCCATGAGAGGGTGGTAGCGGGAGCCGCCTTAGCGCTCTCGACCGTCATGAATGTTCCCTGGATGTTTGCAGATCGGCATCTTCTTTGGTCAGCATGTGTCCCATTCTAATCAATAGCCGTCCGACCCACAATCCTACGGACGGGCGCGGAGAGGCCGTGTCCAGGCTGTGACCGTACATCTGGGCGGTGTATTCCTCTACCTCGCCGTGGTTCTGACGGGGTTTCTGTTCGGGCATGGGATGCAGGAATGGATTTAACATGAGCACTCCTATGTGAAGTGGGAATGTACCGTAGATATATGTATAATTAGATATCTATCTAATTAAATATTAGCCTAAGTTCCCATGCCTGTCAAGCAGCCAGTGCCTTACAATATGAATAGGTATCTGCAGGCCAATCCCGCCAATGTCGCAGGATGTTAGAATGACGGCTCCGCCGGATCACATGGCTAAGACTGCTTTTCGCTTGACCACCCACCTCTATTCACGGTGAAAAAATGGAGAATTCAGCGAAACCACGCGGGATGGTCACGTTCTTCACGATCTGGATCGGGCAGCTCGTTTCCCTGATCGGCTCCCAACTCACAGGCTTTGCGCTGGGAGTATGGATCTATGAGCAGACGCATTCCGTGTCGCTCGTGGCCCTCTCGCAGATTGCATTCTCCGCCCCCTATGTGCTGTTCTCGCCTTTAGCCGGTGTCCTCGTAGATCGGTGGAACCGCCGCACGGCGATGATCCTCAGCGACCTTGGGGCGGGGTTGGTTGTTCTTGGCGCCGCCCTTCTGTACCTGAACGGCATGCTCCTGCCTTGGATGGTGCTGCCGATCAATTTTGCACTTTCGGCGTTCGTGTCGCTGATGTGGCCGGCATATACGGCCTCCCTCACTTTGTTGGTGCCGAAAGAACAATACGGGCGGGCGAACGGCTTTATGCAACTGGGGGAGGCGCTGCCGCAGATCGCCGGGCCCGCACTGGCGGGCGCATTGTATGTCGCCATCGGCCTGGGTCATCTGGCGCTGATCGATTTTGCGACCTATGTGTTCTCTGTAAGTCTCATGTTCTTCTTCGTCCGGATACCGAATCCGCCGCGCTCAACAGACGGTCAGAAGGCGGAGGGCTCCATCTGGCAGGAGATGAGATTCGGATGGGACTACATCATGGAGCGCAAAGGGCTGCTGGCGTTGCTCACATTCTTCTTCGCCGTCAACTTCCTGGATGGAGTGATGATCCCGCTGTTCACACCTCTGATCCTCGACAACTGGAAGGCCGATGTGTTTGGCTATCTCAGCACGATCATGGGTGTCGGGATGCTGGCAGGGACGCTGGTGATGAGTGTCTGGGGCGGTGGAAACCGCAAGGTTTACACACTGCTCGGCGCCGGACTGCTCGGATCCTTCTTTCTGATGGGCGTCGGATGGCGGGCATCCATCCCGGTGTTGGCCGTCTGCGGCTTTGGTTTCATGTTCACGATGCCGATCATGACGGCGGCCAGCCAGGCCATCTGGCAGGCGAAAGTCGCTCCCGACGTGCAGGGCCGCGTATTCGCGCTGCGGCGCACCATTTCTTGGTCCGGCCAACTGCTTGCGCCGCTGCTCGCCGCACCGCTCCTGGACTATATCTTCCGCCCGGGCATGTCAGCCGGCGGTTCCCTTGCGCCGATCTTCGGACCGGTTATCGGAGTCGGAGGGAACCGGGGCGTAGGCTTGCTGATCAGCCTGATAGGGCTCCTCAACGGTGTCGTTGTGCTGATCGCGTTCGCAAGCCCGGCCATTCGCCACGTCGAGACCGACCTGCCGGACCACGTAGACCTCGTAGGGGAAGAACGCCCGGAACTACAGGCTCAACCGCTGGAAGCCGGGAATGCTGGGATGTGATAAGCCCTTTTCGGGATCGCAACCTTCATTAATTCTCTGTCTGTGCCGGTTTGGAAAAATAAAAAGGGCGGGCCGCGCTTTCCATGCGGTCCGCCACTGCAGTGTTCAGGCGTTGAAGAATTCAACCAACACCGGCGCGATCACGTCGGCCTTTACATCGTGAGTCTGTCCTTCCAGCGTGCGATGCTGCGCATGGGGGATTGACCTGGCTAGGGCGCTGGCTGTGTCATGCATGAACGGCATGAAGGCAAGGTTGGCACCGCCGTCCATGACCAGGGTTGGCACATTGACACCAGAAGCGCGTCGGGTGGGTGCAGAGCGATCGTCGCCCATGGCCGCCGCGTCATATTCCAATGTCGGCGCCACCGCCTCGAACATGGGCCACATAGGGGCCTGCCGCATGCCGTTGACCTGATCGTCCGGTGTGCCTACCAGCTTCATGAACAAGACGACCGCGTCACCATTGCGGCCCTCCCCGATCGCTTTCGCCAGGTCCTTCCGGTAAGCCTTCCATTGCTGCTGAGCGGCGTCATCCGAGTTGTAGGGCGGCTCATACATGGCCAGCCTGGCGAGGTGTGGAGCAAGCTTGAGCGCGGCTTCCATGGCAAGGCATGCACCTGACGAGATGCCATAGACGTATGCCGAGCCGCCTGCCGCCTGGATGATGGCATCGATATCTTCCACCTCGCGCTGGACTGAGAACGGTTTGGCGTTGCTGCTTTCACCCCGGCCACGGCGGTCGTAGGTGTAGACGGTGAAGTGAGGCGCAAGCAGTTCGGCCAATCCGGGCATCGGCCCGAAGCCGCGATAGCACAATGCGCCATCCACCAGGATCAACGCCGGGCCGCTACCTTGCTTGTCGTAGGCAATTTGTGTGCCGTCTTTCGAGGTTACTATTGACATGGGACCACCTATAAGCCTTTCTTTTGTAGGATGATATAGCCGTTATTTCTTCACCGGATGATACACAAGGATCAGTACGCCTGCGCCCACGGGCTTTGCCTGATTCAGCTGCATGGGAACCTTCGGGTTGTCGTCCTTGAAGAGGCGCTTGCCCTTGCCCAGTACTACGGGGAACACCATGAGCCTCAGCTCATCGACCAAGCCGTTCTCGATCAAGGTTTGGACGAGCTGGCCGCTGCCGGCGACGAGAATATCGCCCGGTCGCTTCGAGCGCAGGCGGCCGATCTCTTCCGCAATGCTCGACTTGATGACGCTCGTGTTGTTCCAGGACGGCTCCTTTAGCGTACTGGAGATGACGTACTTGGGCATGCTGTTCATCTTGTCGGCGAATTCGCCGGTCCTGGAAGGCCAGGCCTCAGCAAAATCCTGATACGTTTTCCGTCCCAGGAGCATGGCGTCGGCTGCCATCACCTCGTCGAGCTTGAACTTGTCGCCTTCTGGGCCGCGCTCAAACTGGAATGCCCAGCCGCCGCGGTCGAACCCCTCGGCTCCGCCGGGATCCTCCATCACACCATCTACGGTGACAAACTCGCTGACAACAATGCGTGCCATCCAGTGCCTCCAAGGGCGTTGCGCATGCTACCGATCAGGCAGTCGTGAACTAGGCTCTTGATTGCCAGTGTAATTTACCGAGAAGAAATTAGTCTTGTATAAAAAGGACAACGGCTGGCGGCCGGCGGCATCTGACACTTGAGCCGGTGTCAGCCCGACGTATTTCTTAAGGGAGCGCGTCAGGTGCGGTTGATCGAAGTAGCCCGCCTCGTGGACCACATCCGGAATTGCGATAGCTTGTTTCAAGAGTGTCGTTGCATAGCGGGCCCGATCGATCTGATAGATGGAGCCGTATGTGAGTCCCGTGGCAGCGACGAAGCGCCGCCGAACCGTCCGAATCGACGCTGCGGGGATCTGGCCTTTTAGCGCAGGCGCGACGATCGGATCCTCGGCCAATACTCCCCCTCGCACCAGCCGATCCACGAAGGTATCGGCGTTCTCATAGTCCGGGTATTGCCACGCGGAACCCTTCAACCAGAAGGCGTCTCCGGCAGCCTCTGGAAGGCCCAAATCCCGCCGCTGCATGACCAGGCTCGCCGGCAGATGGGGCATGAAAATCCCCGGTTTGAACTGGATGCCGACGAACTCCGCATCTGCCGGGTTGTAAGCGGGGCTGGCTGCCGTGGTTGGACCCCGCAGCGTCATGAACGTCCGGCCGCGGTACCGGGTAACGACCAGACTATGCTGGTTCTCGGCCATCGAGATAAAGGGCCCGTCGTACTCGCTCCGACTCTGCCAGACCGTTTCAACGAACGGTGAGTCCGATGGTCGCTCTTCGCACACTAAGTCCATACCGCTAAATCCTGTCAAGTAATAGACAACTGATTTAGTTTAGGTCGTACGGTTCAGGCTTCAGAAGCCTCCTGCCGTGCCAGCCAGGTTCGCATGCCGGGCTCGTGTTCTTCATGGAAATGGGAAAAGAGAAGGACGGCGGTCAGCGGCTTGCCCTCGAGCCATGGAAAGCGTCTGGGATCGGCCAGCGTGTCTTCAGGAAGCGCATCGATCGCCGCGCGAAGTTCTTGGAAGACCTGCCGGGAGTCATTCAGCACCTGCTCCACGGATTTGGCGCGCTCGCGTTCATAGAACCATGCGTTGATGCTGTCGTCATCTTTCAGGTCGGCGGGCCAGGGCGGCGGCGGGGCATCTTCACTTTTTGCTACCGCCTGGAGCCGCTGTACTGTCCGCCGCCTCCAGCTCGTGATATGCCCAACAATATCCTTGACCGACCAAAAGCCAGCAACTCCAGGAGTCTCCATGCGCCCCTTGCCGATTTCGTTCAGCAGCTCTTCGCACTTCTTGTATTCTTCATCTAGATCGCGCAACATGTCCGCTTTGCTCATAGGTTCCACCATTAGTTTCTAATAGGATTCTCCAGCAAAACAATGAGCCGCGCCTTGGCGCGGCCCACGCCTTATATCCTACTACTTTCTACTCGATCTTTCCTGTGATCGATGCAACCTTCAGCTCGCTAATGGCCTTGGTGATCTGGATATCGCGCGGGCAGGCCATCGTGCAGTTGTAGATGGTATGGCAGCGGGCAAGGCCGGAGGTCTCGCTGACGATCTGCATGCGCTCGGCAGCGGCCTGGTCGCGGCTGTCGAACACGAAGCGATGGGCAGCCACGAGGGCCGCGGGGCCAAGATAGTCATCGCTGCCCCAGAAGGACGGGCAGGAGGTCGTGCACGCCGCGCACAGGATGCACTTGGTGGTGTCGTCGAAGCGGGCGCGCTGCTCCGGCGATTGAAGCCGCTCGCGGCCGTTCTCCGGCAGAGGCGCATCGTTGATGAAGTAAGGGAGCACCTTCTTGTAGTTATCGAAGAACGGCTCCATATCGACGATCAGGTCTTTGAGCACCTTGAGGCCAAGCAACGGCTCCACGGTGATTCTGTCGCCAACATCGCGGACGAGCGTCTTGCACGCCAGGTGGTTCTGCCCGTTGATGCGCATGGCATCCGAGCCGCACACGCCGTGGGCGCAGGAGCGGCGGAACGAAAGGGTGCCGTCGTGATGGCCCTTTACCAGCTCGAGCAGATCGAGGATGCGGTCCGTCTCGTGGGCCTCGAGCGTGTAGGTCTCATAGCGGCCTTTCTTGTCCACTTCGGGGTTATAGCGAAATACTCTGAGGGTTACCTGCATAGGTTCTCCGCGCAGCTAGATCGTCGCATGCTTGCTCCTAGTAAACACGCTCTTTCGGCTGATACCTGGTAATGACGACCGGCTTGTAGTTGATCTCGATCTTTCCGTCCACGCGGCAGGCCAGCGTATGTTTGAGCCAATTCTGGTCATCCCGCTTGGGATAGTCCTCGCGCGAGTGACCGCCGCGGCTCTCCTTCCGGTTCAGCGCGCTGACGGCGACCACTTCGGCGACATCCAGCAGGTTGCCCAGCTCCCAGGCATTGAGGAGCTCCGTGTTGAAGATCCTGCCGGTATCCGCGACGCGGACCTGCCGGAAGCGCTCTTTGAGAGCGCGTAGTTTCTCGATGGCGGCCTCCATGCCCTGCTCCGTACGGTAGACGCCGACATCTTCGAACATGATCTTCTTCATCTCGTTGCTGATATCAAAAACGTTCCCTGCGCCGGAGCCAGTGCGGAGCGCGTCGAATTGGGCACGCGCCTCTGCGGTCGGGTCGTCCGGCAGCGGAGGCAGCTCCGCCTGCTTTGCGAACTCCGCGGCGCGCAGCCCGGCATGCTTGCCGAAGACGACCAGGTCGAGCAGAGAGTTCGTGCCGAGACGGTTCGCACCGTGGACGGAGACGCAGGCGCACTCGCCCGCCGCGTACAGCCCGGGGAAAACGGTGTTCCTGCCGTCGACGACCACTTCGCCGTACTTGTTGGTTGGCATGCCGCCCATGGTGTAGTGCGCGGTCGGCTCGATCGGCATCATCTGCGTCATCGGGTCGATGCCGAGGTAAACACGGTTGAAGTCCACGATGTCGGGCAGCTTCTTGAGCAACTCCTCGGCAGTGATGGTGTAGGGCGTGCCGTCGGGATTGGTACGGCCGTCCTCAGCGGCATACTTGGCAACCGACTCGGGTCGCACGTCGAGGTACACGTAATTCTGCCCGTTTGCGCCGCGACCTGCGCGGATCTCGGTATAGATTGCGCGGCTGACCACGTCGCGCGAGGCCAGGTCTTTGACCGTAGGCGCATATTTGGGCATGAAGCGCTCGCCCTTGCCGTTGATCAGGACGCCGCCTTCGCCGCGCACGCCTTCGGTGATCAGGATGCCAAGCTTATAGATGCCGGTCGGATGGAGTTGGAAGAACTCCATGTCTTCCAGGGGAAGACCGCGGCGCAGGAAGATGGCGGCCCCGTCGCCGGTGTAAGCATACGCGTTCGAGGTGACCGAGTAGATGCGGCCATGCCCGCCGGTGGCAAAGATGACCGCCTTGGCATGGAACGTATGCAGCTCGCCGGTGGCAAGCTCGACCGCGACCACACCGGCCGTGCGGCCGTTCGTCGTCAGCAGGTCCAGCACCTGGAATTCGTCGAAGAAGTTGACCTTGTTCTTCAGGCACTGCTGGTACAGGGTCTGCAGGATCATGTGACCGGTACGGTCCGCAGCGTGACAGGCACGGTGTACGGGCTTACCGGTCTCGTTGTTGGTATGCCCGCCAAAGGGGCGTTGAGATATCTTGCCTTCGGGCGTCCGGTCGAACGGCAGCCCCATGTGCTCCAGCTCGAGCACGGCGTCAATGGCCTCATTGCACATGAACTCGATGGCATCCTGGTCTCCGAGATAATCGGAACCTTTGACCGTGTCGTAGGTATGCCACTCGGGCTTGTCCTCCTCGAGGTTGCCGAGTGCGGCGCTAATGCCGCCCTGTGCCGCGCCCGTGTGCGAACGCGTCGGATACAGCTTGCTGATGACGGCCGTCTTCGCGCCCCGCGAGGCGTACAGCCCCGCCATCAGGCCGGCACCGCCGGCGCCAACCACAACTACATCAAACTCGTGAACATTCGGCATGCAATGCTCCTAAGGACGAGAAACGTGAATCGTGAAAGGTAGTGGTTAATGCTTCATGGGCGACTGAAGTCGCTGCTACGATACCGCAGAGGCGGCGTGACCAGCGCACCTTTCATCACGATGTCCAAACCACGTAGATGGCGGCGAACATCATGAAAAGCATGAAGACGATGCTGATGATGCGGACAACCAGGCGGCCGCGTGAGCCGGTGATGTAGTCGTCGGCGATCACGACCAGACCGTGAACACCGTGGGAAGTTGCAACGAGGATCATCAGGCTGGCGACCGACTTCCAGAAGTAGCTGGCCCACGGGGCGAGGTCCGGCAGGGTCGAATTCTGAACGTGGGTCACGTTCGGGACGAATGCCCAGCGCATGATATCGGCAAAATTGACGTGCAGGCGCGCGCCCATGATCAGCGCGCCAAGCAGTGAGAACAGGATCAGGCCGTACATACCGAGGGCCGTCAGGCGCGTAAAGGCCCACATCAACATCTCGAAGTTGAGGCCGCGCTCTCGCAGGGAGAGGGTTTTGGGTTTTGCGTCCATATCAGGCTTTGAAGGCGGTTTGTACGATGACGAGCACCGCGAAGGCGTACAGGGGAAGGAAGACGGCCCACTCGACCCAGATGGCCTCCCGCTGGTAGACGATCAGCCTGGGCCACAGGTCGAGGATGGTGATGCGGAGGCCGTTAATGGCGTGGAAGAGAACACAGAAAAAGATGAAGATCTGGAAGGCCCAGTTCTCGTAGAGCGTATTCAGCGAAACCCCCACTTTCCCGCCAACGAAGGATGCCAGGATATGGACGGTGATGAAGATTGCCATTCCCAGGCCCCCGATACGGTGGAGGATGAATGTCAGCATCGGCCCCTGCCCCTTGTAGCGCAGGGCCGACGCCAGGCTGACGTTTCGGTTCAGCCCCATTTTTGCCTCCTTGGCGAGTTTATGTTTGGGAAATCTGCGGAGGAACGTGTGTGGGCTTCCATTTGTATAAACGTGACAAACATCCTCGTTATTTTAGTCCACACTTCCTCGGAAATCGGGCAGTTGCACCCGTATAATCCGAATACAATTGGACAATATCTCACAATTCTAACCGAGATTGATGCTGAGTCACGGAGCGGGTCTCCGCGACTCGTTGTTTCGATTGTGACAGGTGGAGGTGTCGATGTCTGAGGAGCCGCTTTCAGCGCCCGGTGGAATCAGCCGCCGCGATTTCATCAAGGTCACGACAGGCATTGTCGGGGGCTTTATCGGGGTTGCACTCGGGGTGCCCGCCGTCGCCTATGTGTTGGACCCGGCCTTCAAGGCGGGAAGCCAGGAAAGCTGGATCCCGGTCGGCAAGCTGGCTGACATGACGATCAGCACGCCGTACGCGTTCTCCTTCACGTTGGTGCAGGTCAACGGATGGGAACGGACGTCCACGACGCACGGGGGATTTGCCATCCGGAACTCTGAAGACGAGCAGGATATCACGGTACTGAACAGCCGCTGCACGCACCTGGGCTGCACGGTCAACTGGAAGCAGGAAGCCCAGGCGTTCGTTTGCCCATGCCATGACGCCAAGTTCAGCAAGGAAGGGGTCGTGCTGGGGGGCCCGCCGCCCCGTCCGTTGGACCGCTACGCGGAATACCGCGTGACCGCGGACGGCGTACTCGAGATCTTCTACAAGGAAAGCTAGGCATGTGGAAACGAATCTACGAGTGGCTTGACGAACGGCTGGGCTTGAAGGAGCTTTACAAAGGCGTGCTGGACCGGCCGGAGCCTAAAGGCAACTGGTGGAATACGCTCGGCTCCGCCAGCCTGTTCCTGTTCGTGCTCCAGGGCGTCACGGGCATCTTCCTGACGGTCTATTACACGCCCTCTCCGGACCACGCCTACGATAGCATCAACTACATCATGAACGGCGTGACGTTCGGGTGGCTCATCCGTGGTATCCACCACTGGGGCGCCACGCTCATGGTGGTGGTCGTCTTCATCCACATGCTGCGCGTGTTCGTCACGGCGTCCTTCAAATACCCACGCGAGCTGACCTGGCTGATCGGCGTCGGCCTGTTCCTCCTGACCCTCGGCATGGGTTTCACTGGCTACCTGCTGCCATGGAACCAGCAGTCCTATTGGGCGACGACCGTAGGGACCCAGATCGCGGGGACCGTGCCGTTCATCGGCGATTTCATCCTGAAGGCGCTTCGAGGCGGCACCGAGCTAAGCGCCTTGACGCTGCAGCGTTTTTTCTCGGCGCACATTTGGATGCTGCCGGCTGCCCTTGGTGGATTGATCGGGCTGCACTTGTATCAGATCATCCGGCACGGCGAGTCCAGCTGGCCTGCAAAGGAAGATTGACGTCCACAGGGTCTCGGCGGCGTAGAGCTTCTCACAGAGCTCGCGTCCCCGAATGTCTCGCCGGAAAGTCCGCTTCGTAGAGGCGATATGAACGAAGAGAGCAAGAAGAAGATCAAGGAACGATACCAGGGTGCGCTGCGCAAGGGTGAGCGTTTCTGGCCGGACAGCATCTTCAAGGACCTGCTGGTATCGCTTGCGATCTTTATCCTGCTGGTGCTGCTGGCGACCTTCGTAGGCGTAGCCAGCCAACCCAAGGCGGACCCGACCGATACGTCGTATATTCCGCGCCCCGAATGGTATTTCCTGTTCCTTTTCAAGTTCCTGGCGATCTATGGCCAGATCCCGCTGCTGGGCAAGATCGAGTGGATCGCCACGGTCGTGATACCCGGCTTTGCCATCCTGGTGCTAACGCTGCTCCCGTTCATCGATCGCAGCCCCAATCGCTATTATGGAAAGAGGATCCTGCCGATCTCGGTCATGGCGATCATCGTGGTCGGCATCGTCATGCTGACGCTCATGGCTGACATCCCGACGGTCTCGCCGGACGGCTCTTCGTTCATTGGGCTGTTACAGGCCATCGCCGGGCTGCTCGTGCCGGGACTCGCGATCGTCGTGTTGTTCGCACTCTCGTTCGGGCTCAAGAACACCCACGCCAGCACCATGCTGTGGACGACGGGCGTCAGCGCCGTACTGATGCTGGTCTTCACGGGCATTGTGCTGGCGATGGCGCCGAAGACGACGAACGAAGAACCGGTGGTTGCGACGACATTGGAGGAGCAGATCGTTGCCGGACAGGACCTGTATTCGATCAACTGCACCGAGTGCCACGGCGACGATGGGAAGGTGACGAAGATCGAAGGTGTCAAGGGCCTGGAGGGCAAGGAGATCCCGCCCATCAACGGGACCGATGTGTTGTATACGCTCGACGACCCATCACTGGCGCAGGTCATTGCCTATGGGCGGCCCAATGCAGGGATGAATCCCTTCGGCAAGGCATACAACCCTGATGGCCTGTCCAAGAGCGACATCGACAACGTCGTCACGTTCATGCGCTATACCTGGGATAACCGGTTCGAGGCGCCACCCATCAAGCCGCTGTTCCCGCCGCTGGCAACCGGCGAGGTGCCGTCCTACGACGTTCACATTCAGCCCATCGTAAAGCGCTACTGCCTGTCGTGCCACCGGGCAGGCAAAGAGAACAACAATTACCTGATGGACACGTACGATAACATGCTGCACACGGGCGACCACAAGGACAAGAATATCGTGGCAGGCGACCCGAACAGCTACCTGCTGCAAGTCATCCAGGGGACGCCCATTCCAGACCCGAAGGATCCGACCAAGGACCTCATCCGGGCGATGCCGCCGAACGGCCACTTGCAGGCGAACATCATCGACGCTTTCCAGCGCTGGATCATGGCAGGCATGCCGCAGACGGCTGCCGAAGCGGCACAACTGAAGGTGCAGACGACCGGGACACCGGCTGGCGGGACGCCCGCGCCCGCTGGTACACCCACGCCGTAGGAGACCTTTGAGCAACGCCAACTAGATCCTGGTTCAACCTCGTTCCCGCGCCATGCACCGGAACGAGGTTGTCTAATAGAAAGCCGTCCGGAGGCCAAGGTCAAAATGAAAAGAATGCTGGAGAGCAGCAAGTACAT
>DATKAF010000047.1:0-3492 GCA_035498395.1 Anaerolineales bacterium | reverse complement strand
CGGTAGTTCGGGACGCGATACAGGGGACCCAAGAGGCCGAATTGGGGGGCAAGCGAGCCGTGTTTTTAGGCAACCGCGGCCACAACCCGGGCAGGACGGGGGCACAAATACCGCAGAATTAACAGTTCTCTTATGCCATCGCAACAATTCGAAGACACGATTTTGTTATAATTCCGCCTATCCAGACAATGGCAGTCTTTCCAAACCAGCCCGCCCTAGGGCGGTGGAGGATGTCCGCCCCATCCAAAAGCGGCACCTTTTTCCCCTGATACACCTATCCATTGTCTGACTTCTACAGGCAGGGGCCAGATCTAACCCCTCCGGAGGCTAACCGTTTATGATGCGATTTGACCGATTCACTGAGCGCGCCCAGGAGGCTGCACAGCGCGCCGCAGAAATTATCCAGCGCTACGGACATAACCAGATCGACACCGAGCACATTTTGCTGGCGCTGATCGAACAGCCGGGCGGGGTGATCCCCCAGATCCTCGAGAAGATGAACGTCAGCTCGGATGCACTCGTGGAGCGCATCGACGCGACACTGCGCGCCAGCCCGAAGGCCAATATCTTCGGCGGCGGCGCCGGGCAGATCTTCATTACCCCGCGCGTGAAACGGATCATCGACCTCGCAAACGAGGAGGCGAACCGGCTGAAGGACGAGTATATCTCCACCGAGCACATCTTCCTTGCGATCCTGACCGAGCGCAACACGCCCGCGGCGCGCATCCTGGAGTCCGCCGGGCTGACCCGCGACCGCGTCTATGATGCCATCCAGGACCTGCGCGGGGGGCAGCGTGTCACCGACCCGCAGGCCGAGACGCGCTATCGCACGCTGGAGAAGTACTCGCGCGACCTCACCCAACTGGCGCGCGAAGGCAAGCTGGACCCGGTGATCGGCCGCGACAACGAGATCCTGCGGCTGATCCAGATCCTTTCGCGCCGCACGAAGAACAACCCGGTGTTGATCGGCGAGGCCGGCGTGGGCAAGACGGCCATCGTGGAAGGGCTGGCACAGAAGATCGCCACCAACGACGTGCCGGAGATCCTGTCCGGGAAGCGCGTATTGGCGCTCGACCTCGGCGCGATGATCGCCGGCTCGCGCTTCCGCGGCGAGTTCGAGGAACGGCTCAAGGCCGTCATCGAGGAAGTGCAGCGGGCGCAGGGTGAAGTCATTATGATGATCGACGAGCTTCACACGGTGGTCGGGGCAGGCGCGGCACAGGGCGCCATGGACGCCAGCAATATGCTGAAGCCGGCCCTGGCGCGCGGCGAACTGCAGACCATCGGCGCGACCACGCTGGATGAGTATCACAAGTACATCGAGAAGGACGCGGCCCTCGAGCGGCGGTTCGCGCCGATCTACGTCGAAGAGCCGAGCGTCGACGACACGATCCAGATGCTGATGGGGCTGCGCGACCGCTACGAGGCGCACCACAAGGTTCGCTTCGCGGATGAGGCGCTGATATCGGCGGCGCGGTTGGCGGACCGGTATGTCACCGACCGGCGGCTGCCGGATAAGGCCATCGACCTGATGGACGAGGCGGCGGCCAAGCTGCGTGTGGCCCTGTACTCCATGCCGCCGGATATCAAGGAAATGAAAGCGGAGCTGGACCGGCTGCAAGCCGAGGAGGACGCGGCTTCGAATTCGCGCGACTACCAGCGGGCGGCCGAGATCAAGGTCGAGCGCCTGCGAAAAGACGAAGAGTATCACGCCAAGCGCGATAAATGGGAAGTCGAGCACCAGCTGGACGAAGTCGTGGATGTCAACGACATCGCGGCCGTTGTCCATCAGTGGACCGGCATTCCGGTCAGCCAGATGATGGAGACCGAGGCCACGAAACTGCTCCACATGGAAGAGCGACTGCACGAGCGCATCATCGGCCAAAATGAGGCCATCCATGCGATCTCGGACGCCATCCGTCGGGCGCGCTCCGGCTTGAAAGACCCATCCCGGCCCATCGGATCATTCATCTTCATCGGCCCATCGGGCGTGGGGAAGACGGAGCTGGCAAAGGCGCTGGCATGGTTCATGTTCGACGACGAAGACGCGCTGGTGCGCGTGGATATGTCCGAGTACCGCGAGCAGCACACGGTCAGCCGTCTGTTCGGCGCGCCTCCGGGTTACGTCGGCTATGAGGAAGGCGGCCAGCTGACGGAAGCGGTGCGGCGGCGCCCGTATCGAGTGGTGCTGTTCGACGAGATCGAGAAGGCGCATCCGGAAGTGTGGAATGCCCTGCTGCAAATCCTGGATGACGGCCGCATGACGGATGGACAGGGCAATGTGGTCGATTTCCGGAACACGATCCTGATCATGACGTCCAACCTCGGAACCGAGTATGTACGCAGGAGCGGCACGCTGGGCTTCCTGCAGCAGAAGGCGGACAACGAGGAGCGCGAGTCGCACGACAAGATCGAGAAAGCGCTCAAGGGCACGTTCCGGCCCGAGTTCTTGAACCGCGTGGACGAGATCATCATGTTCTCGCCGCTGTCTCTCGAAGAGATGGAAGAGATCGTCGATCTGCAGCTGAAGGAAGTGCAGGAGCGACTGAACGAGTACCGCATCAGCGTGGAGCTGACCGAAGCGGCCCGCAAGTGGCTTGCCAAGGAAGGCTATGACCCGGCGTTTGGCGCCCGACCGCTGCGACGGGCCATCCAGAAATACGTGGAGAGCCCGCTATCGGTGGAGCTGCTGGCCGGCAAGTACAAGGACGGAGCCACCGTCCTGGTGGATGTCGATGAGTCCGAGAACCAGATCGTCTTCCATACCGCTCAGCCAGTGAAGAAGGCCAGGCAGCCCGCTGCCGCCGCGTAAAAAGGCTTGGAACTCGAAGCCCGCCGCTCTTTGGGTGGCGGGCTTTTTCGTTGCTGCGGATCGTGCTGTTTGGCACAGAAGAGTTCGCGTGCTGCCTAAGAATCTCCCGGGAATCGCGGTAATATCGGGAATTCAAGAAGGAGAGAGTACATGAGCCAATCCAATCCGCAGACCGCGAACAGGCTGGCGATTGCCGGAATCCTGCTCGGGGTCTGCTGCCTGTGTGCCATCGGTCTGGCTTTCGGCGGCGGGATCGTCTATTACCTAAGGCAGAACGCCGCCACGGTGCGAGGCGTGCCGCCGCGATCAGACACCACACCCACCGCCGGGCCGACAGTAGCCGTGAACCGGCCCAACGTCGATTCGGTCTCCAAGGAAACGGAGAGCACGCTGCAACAGACGACCGTGCCCGACAGCGATCTGTACGACCTGGCGTGCCGGCTGAAGGATATCTGCGGTGTATCGCACACGTTGCCTGCCCCTTCTACACCGTTCCAGGTGGGCGACCAGCAGAAATTCTGGATCATGAACTCCGATACGACCCAGAACTTCCAGGTAGATTGCACGCTTCGATACATCACGCCGCATTCCTACTTCTGGATCGAAGACGGCGTGGATGCCAAGGACGCCGATATCAAGGCGCTCATGGATACCTTCGAAACGAAGATCTATCCAACCGA
>DATKAF010000046.1:0-14119 GCA_035498395.1 Anaerolineales bacterium | reverse complement strand
AGCAGGTCGATGGGGTCCGCGCGGTTGGCAGGCGATTTCCATTCCGCTTGGGCCTTCCGAGATGCATGCACTCGGAGTGCCCTGCCTCGTTCGACTCGCTCCTCCACCTTCAACGTATGGGTCTGACGGACAGCCGGAGCCTTCGTTAGCTCTGGGAGAGTCTCGGTAACCATTGCGCCGCCTTTCTATGTCATGGCTCTGCAACCTCGAGCCTGCCGTGTAGGAGAAGCCTGACAATATAAGGGTAAAGGATCTCCATCCGGCCCTCCGCTCGGAACCTGCATCCGACATGGTACACCTGCTCCATACCATTATGGACCGGAAGAACCACACATTCAAGTCCTGACTTTATTCAGGGAGTGCATCAACAACTGTTGACCGCAGGCGTGGAAACCAGATATCGGGTCGTTCTATCTGTGGAGTGATATTATTGCGGTCAGTTGATATCCCGCGCAGATTGCTGTTCTGGAAGGAGACTGCCATGGATTTTTCCGGATGGGTAGAGGCGAACCAGAGCACTTTTACGGAGCTCAGCGATGCGGTCTGGAGTTTCGCGGAGTTGGGCTACAAAGAGGTGAAGTCATCGCAATTGCTGTCCGACGCTCTCGAACGTCACGGCTTCGCTGTCGAACGTGATGTCGCCGGCATCCCGACTGCGTTCGCCGGAAGCTACACCCGAGGAACTGGACCGATCATCTCGATCCTGGGGGAGTTCGACGCGCTCCCGGGGCTGAGCCAGGATTGCGTCCCATTCAGGAAACCGCTCGTCGGCGGCGCGCCGGGACATGGCTGCGGCCATAATCTGCTCGGAGTGGCGGGCCTCGCTACCTGCTTCGCCCTCAAGGAAGCGCTGGAGGCGGGCGACATCGGTGGCACCGTCCGCTACTACGGTTGCCCCGCCGAAGAAGGCGGCGCCGCCAAGGCGTTCATGGCGAAGGGCGGCATCTTCAACGACGTGGACATCTGCATCACATGGCACCCCGATATGATGAACGGCGTACTGTGGGCGAATTTCCTTGCGAACTATCGCGTAGGTTTTCGCTTCCACGGCAAGCCGGCGCATGCCGCGGCGGATCCGTACAACGGCCGAAGCGCTCTCGACGCCGTGGAGCTGATGAACGTCGGCGTGAATTACCTGCGCGAGCACATGATCCCCGATGCACGCGTGCACTACGTCATCATCAATGGCGGGGGACCAGCTCCCAATGTGGTGCCGGCAGAGGCGGCGTCGCTGTACAGCGTTCGGACGCCTCGACTGGATCAATTGAACCCGCTCTTCGAGCGGGTCAAGGACGTTGCCCGCGGCGCGGCCCTGATGACCGGAACAGAAGTCGATATCGAGATCTACTCAGGAATGTCGAACCTGCTTCTCAATGAAACGATCAATAACGTTCTTCAGGAGAAGCTCGAACAGGTTGGCGCGCCTGCATTCGATGCGCAAGAACGCGCCTTCGCGGGGGAGATATCTGCAACGATCCCTCCGGGGAGCTTCGAGACGGCGGCGCCGCTCTATGGGATCGGAACCGATGCCATCGCCGCCATGAAGCATGCTCTTCTGCACGAGTCTGTGCTGCCGCCTTACAAGTCGGAAATCGTGCAGCCCGGCTCGACGGACGTGGGGGACGTCTCGTGGGTCACACCGACGGGGCAGGTCACGACCGCCTGCATGGCCCTCGGCACACCGGGGCATTCGTGGCAGATCGTTGCGCAAGGGCGCATGGGCATAGGGCACAAGGGGATGCTGTACGCCGCCAAGGTCATGGCCGCCGCCGCTGCCGAGTTCATGCAGCGGCCTGATCTGGTCAAACAGGCGCGGGATGAGTTCGCAAAGCGCCGCGCCGCTTTCGACTACACTTCACCGATTCCAGATGGCGTGAAGCCGCCGCTGGACATATAGCTGGACGCACCGGCGCGGGCACCCGGGCTCTTGATTACTCGGTGTCCAACGAGGCGAGCCAACGCTGCAGCCAGCCGGAGCTGAGCCGGTAGCGCAGCAGGTTGTACGCCAGCTTGGAATACTCATCTCGAACGTATGCGCGGCTTCCCGCGTCTTTCCACCACTGCTGCCGGTATGGCGTACGGTCGAACGGGACCGGAGCCATCTGGACCCGGATCTCGTTACCGAGCACCCAGTGGAAGACCCAGCTTGTGCGACGCGTGCTGAATGCATCGGTCACGACGATGACCGATCGGACTGGATGCGGGCTTTGATCAATCCATGCCTTCAACCGTTGCGCCTCCATGTATGTGCTCGTGACGGTCGCCTCGTCGGTGGCGATGCCTCCGGCCGGTATCCCAGCGGCAAGCGAACGCTCTCTTCCATGCGCGCCATGGTAATACCCGTGCTCCGTGCACCAGCCGCCGCTGTAAAAGACCATCGGGGCACTGCCGTTTCTGTACAACTCAATCGCATAATCGGTGCGATAATCATCGCCCGCGATCACGTGGATGATGTCTGCGCGTCCGACGGGCTCATCGACCACAAGATAATTGCCGATCTGCATCAGGATTTGCTCCCGGTTTAAGAATGCCGCGATCGTCACAGTCGCAATGGCAGCGAGCAGTACTACTCTGCCAGCGGTAGAGTGGGCCTTTTGAGTGGGACGAGGATTCATAAATGACGGGCAACCTCTCGAATGACAGTATATCCGAATGAGACAGGCTGCGGGCCTGCTCCTTGACCCGCTGTTCCCTTGACCTTAGAATTGTCCCGACTTGTGCGCTCAGGAAAAATCCGAGGCTGTGCTTGGGGCAGCGGGCGATTCCTGGTGCATCATTACGCGGGAGGGAAGGGATGCATTCTTCGACCAACGTGGACCCTCGTGAGACTGACAAATTCAGCGCGCTTGCCGCCACATGGTGGGATCCGAAGGGGCCGATGCACACGCTCCACGCGGTCAACCCGCTGCGTACTGGATACATCGCGGAGACGTGCAAACTGGATGGGCAGCGCGTGCTCGATATTGGTTGTGGGGGAGGAGTGCTGGCCGAGTCGCTGGCGCGGCTTGGCGCTCATGTAACCGGGATCGACCTATCTCAGGAACTGCTCGGCATCGCAGGCGCGCATGCCCGATCACAAGGCTTGCCGATCGAGTACTGCTACATCAGCGCAGAGCAACTGGCGGTGGAAAAGCCGGGTTCCCATGACATCGTGACTTGCATGGAGGTCCTCGAACACGTGCCGCATCCCGATCAGCTCGTCGATGCCTGCGCCCGTCTTCTCAGGCCGGGGGGGCACGCCTACTTCGCCACCATCGATCGCACTCTCAAGGCTCTGCTCTTCGTCATCTTTGGGGCAGAGTACGTTTTGCGGCTGCTTCCCATCGGCACACATCACTATGGCGGCCTTATCCGGCCTGCGGAATTGAAAGCATGGGGAGCGCGGTCCGGTCTCGAATGTGCGGGCTCGGTGAGCATGGTCTACAACTTGATCACACGGAAGTTTCGCCTGGCGGAGCATCATGACCCCACGTATCTCATTCACTTCACGAAGAAGTGACCATCGACCGTAGTCGCCCGATGAGCCGTTATCTCGCTCTGTCTCGCACCAGTCACGGTCTGCTGGATATGGCGGCGCCCGCCTTCTGTGCGCTGTTGTGGCTGGGTGACTTCCCCGACTGGAAGATCGTAGCCTTCTCGATGCTGACGGCTTTTGCCGCTTACACCGCAATCTATGCCTTGAATGACTTGCTCGGCATCAAGTGCGACAAGGAGAAGTTCACCGCCGAGGGGATCAGCGGCGGGTACGCTGTGGAGGCCTCGGTGCAGCGCCATCCGCTTGCGCAGGGACTTCTAGGTGTCAGATGCGGCCTTCTGTGGGCAGGCGCCTGGTTTATCCTCGCGCTGATCGGCTCCTTCATCCTGAACCCGGTGATCGTTATAGTCCTGCTGATCGCAGCGGGGCTGGAAGTCCTCTATTGCCAGTTGCAGAATGTCACCTACTGGAGGACCCTGGTGAGCGGCCTGGTGAAGACGAGCGGCCCGATCGCGGCCGTTCTCGTGGTAGATCATCACCCCTCACCCGGCCCGTTGCTGCTTGTTGCGGCCTGGGTGTTCTTCTGGGAGATCGGCGGACAGAACGTTCCCTCCGACTGGAACTACACCGACCAGGATCGCCGAGCGGGAGGCAAGACAATACCCATCCAATTGGGCATGGAGGCGGCGGGCCGCATCATCCTGGCAGCTCTGGCGCTCAGTGTGATCGCCAGCGGCTTCCTGCCAACGATCTCACCTGCGCCGCTGGGGATTGTCTATGTGGTCATCAGCTTATTGGCTGCCTATCTGCTGCTGTTGCGGCCCGCTTACCGTCTTTATCGTTCCAAGGCCGGCCCTCTGGCGGCCCGGCTGTTCGACAGGGCTAGCTACTACCCCGTTTCGCACTTTGTGCTTATTTCTGGCTGGCTGGCTTTGAACAAACTGCTGGGACTGGCGGCTAGCCGAGGCTGAAGGCGAGTTCCACCGCTTGGTCCAGCATCAGCGAGCAGCCCGCATTCCATGCTATTTCCGCTTCGGCAGGCGCCAGGAACGCTCGCGCGGGGGCGATCATCCGGTCTAGGCGCGCTTGCTCGCTCGGCGGCAGGGGCGCGCCGATGTTCTCTCGGAGAGCGGATGCGAAGCCAGCCAATGTAAGTGCCCGCGAATGCTTTCCCTCCGCGGCGGCCAGCCCTGAATAGTCTTCCATCAAGTACGCGATTGCGGTCTGATCCCCAAGTTCCCGGTCAATGCTCAGGCTTTCGTCGAGAAGCGGCCGCGCTGCCTCGAAATCTCCCTCGTCGAGCACCACATCGGCCAGCGTATTGAGGGAAAGTGCCAATCCGGCGCGATCACCAAGTTGGCGCCTGATCGATAGGCTCTCCTGGAGCAGCGAGCGGGCTTCCGCGTATTGCCCCTGGTCGCTGGCTATACAGGCTTGATTATTGAGTAGTTGTCCAACTGACCAGCGGTCACCGATCTTCCTGAAGAGGGCCAGGCTTTCTTCGTTCATCCGGCGGGCTCCAGCGAGGTCGTGCTGGAAGCGAGCGATGATTCCCAGGTTGTTCAAGAGCGTTGCCACGCCCGGCGTGTCGCCCAGCTCCCTCCGAAGTGCAAGGCTCTCCTCGTTCAGCGCACGGCCTGCTGCGTAGTCGCCCTGCCATGTGAGGACGGTTCCCGCTCCTTTGAGGGCATGAGCACGGGCGACCTTCAACCCTGCAGGCGCGCTGATCCGGGCTGCCAAGCGCAGGCTTTCATCATAGTAGCGCTGCGCCTCCAGATAACGGCCCTGGAGTCGCTGGATTTCGCCCAGGTCGGCAAAGGTCCGGCTGACCCCGGCCATGTCGCTGATCTGTCCGTAGCTCTGGCGAGCGCTGTCCAGCGATTTCTCCGCCTCGCCATACTGCCCGCGCTTTCGCAGGAGCCAGCCGAGGGCATGCTCGGCCTGCGCGCTTAGTGCAGTGTTACCCTGGCTCTGTGCCAGCTCCTGTACGCTCCGATAAAGACCTTCGGACCTCTGCCATTCGCCGATGAGCTCGAGCACCTGCCCGAGCCTCAGCATCACCGCGGGCTGCTTGGCTACTGGCTGGAGGGGCAGAGCGCGCTCGAAGTAGGAGACGGCAGCGGCGTTCGCATAGGCACTCTGGGCTGCCTCGCCTGCCTTCAACAGGTACTCACGTTTCTTGTCAAGATTCTCGCTACGATCATAATGGTAGGCTAGCAGATCCACATACTGATCGAGTTCGTCGGAGTACTTCTCTTCGATGTATTGACCGATCTGGTCGTGCAACAGGGCGCGCGTTGCAAAGGATATCGTATCGTAGGCGACCTCGCGCGTCAGGATGTGCTTGAAGAGGTAGGTGAGTTCCGGCTCCGGCGTATCCAGTGACGTCAGATCCAGGGAACTCAGGACCTCGAGCTCATGCCGCAGCCGTTCCTGCGAACCGGACTGGTTGTGTACGCCCCACACCATCGCTGCCTGGAAGACAC
Source organism: Anaerolineales bacterium (assembly GCA_035498395.1). Taxonomy (GTDB): domain Bacteria; phylum Chloroflexota; class Anaerolineae; order Anaerolineales; family Villigracilaceae; genus Fen-1038. The sequence goes on along the minus strand of DATKAF010000046.1, from coordinate 8,158 downwards.
GCCCGATGACGCTAGCGACCTTGACCAGAGTCTTCTGGTTCTCGGTCAATTGATCGATGCGGCTCAGGATGAGACTGTGCAGGCTCGACGGCAAATCGCTCTTGGTGAGCGCATCGGGCTCCTGCGGATCAATTCCCCGATCCCGCAGGTAGTTCAGCAATTCCTCAATGTAGAAGGGGTTGCCTTCCGATCTGGCCGCGATCTGTCTCAACAGCTCCGGCGTGATTGCAAAGCTCTCTCCATATGTCTGCCCGAGCTTGAGGGCGACCATCTGCTCGATCTCTTCCGCAGGCAGATCGCTCAGCGCGACTTGCGTGAAGTGGAACAGGTTGCCAACCCGCGTTCCGAGCAGGCGTTCGACCTGCGGCGGCCGGTATGCCAGGACGATCATTACCGGCAGGTCGGCAGCCAGGCGTCCGATCACCTCCAGCAGATCGTCAGACAGGGGGTCGATCCAGTGGGCGTCTTCCAGTACCAGCAGGATGGCGCTGCCGTGGGTGCGCTGTTTCATACAATCGAGAAGCAGCGACTCGAGCGACTCTTTTCGCAGCTTTGCATCAAACGATGCCGTTAGTTCGGTGTCTGTGACGGGCAGGCCCAGCATAGCACCCAGCAATGGAAGGCGGGGAAGAAGCGCGGGATCGACCTGAGCCAGCCGCTCTTCCAAGATCGTGATCTGATCCGCGATGGGCTGCGATGGATCGATACCGAAGAAACTCCGCCAGATATTCTGCCAGACCAGGTAGCTGGTGTTGGTTCCATATGATTGGCACTCACCGCCGTATGTCAGTACTCCGCGCGAGCGTGCCAGCCGGACCACCTCGGCGGTCAGCCTGGACTTTCCCATACCGGCCTCGGCGGTAATGCCGACGATCTGCCCGTGCCCCTGGATCGCAAGGTCCAGCTTCTGCTCGATCAGTGCCAGCTCGGCCTTTCGCCCGACCATTGCCAGGGCGTACCTGGGCTCGTGCAGGTGGATGGTAAGGCGTTCTTGCCTGGCAAGCAGTCGAAATACGGTAACCGCCTCGGACTTGCCTTTTACCGCAAGGGGCGGGCGCTCCTCCCACACAAACGAGTCGGTTGTGGCTTTTCGCGCTTCTCTGGTGACCAGCGCCTCGCCAACAGGCGCGTTCTGCATCAGGCGGGCGGCAAGGTTCACGTCATCCCCGAGTGCACCGTATGTACGGCGCGTCAGACCTCCGTATGCGCCGGTGCGCGCCGGACCCTGGCTGATGCCGATCTGTATACCCGTGATGAATGACATTTGGAGCTCGCGCAGTTCGAGCGCCGCCGATACGGCCCGGATCGCGTTGTCTTCGTAGGCCAGCGGCGCGCCGAAGGAAGCGTACAGGTAGCAGCCCTTGTCTCCGATCACCACCTGCAGCATGTAGCCGCCGTATCGCGTAATGATCCGCTGCACCGCCCGCACAAACATATCCAACTTGGAGGCAGCTTGGGGATCTGTATCGAAGTCGATGCCGCCAAAATGCAGGAACAGCGGCACCGTCGACCGCAGTTCCGTCAGGAACTCACCCATACCGTTCGTCAATCGCTCGTAGACGGGCGGCAGCAGCCATGGGCGAAGCTGTGCGTCACTCAGAATACCGGGGCCCATTGCGGGCCACGCGGCGCGCCTCACAGCCGCAAGCAACTCCGTGGTGCGAGCGAACCGCCAGCCATGTTCCTGATCTTCTCGCCACTCCTCAATGGACAGTTGGTTTCCCAATGCCGCCACCGATGGCTCGTCCAGCAGCACCTCACCCCTTTGGGCCTGGTGCTCGGCCGCCGCCAAGCGGTTCAGAGTATCACCGGCCAGCGCATCGATCAGAAGGATCTCCGGATCGCCAACCAGGAAGCGGCGGATAGGCCCTGTGGCGATCGTCACCTTGATCGCCAGATTGACCGATCTTGCACCCGGAATATCGACCTGCTCGAATTGCTTCATGGCGCTCTGCATTGCCACCGCGCAGCACGTGGCACGCAAGACAGCCGCAGCGAGCGGGCGCGGGCGCTGATCGGTCCTCCCCATGTCACTCTTCGCGGCGGCGCCGGCAATGTCCCGGTCATCGAACCAGCACGTAATGGCGTCGCCACTGAAGCTGAGGACACTGCCGCGGTAGGCATCCACCTCGGCAATCAGTGCATCGTAAATTCTATTTAGCCACTTGGGGAGTTCCTCAGCGCCGCGTTGCGGGCCGAGCGACCGCAGAAGTGCTTCCGTAAGGGGCGTGAAGCCGGAGACGTCCGCAAACAGCGCCGCGCCGGTGGATCGATCAGGAAGGTCAATGCCGCGTGCCAACGAGACGAGCCGGTCAGCAGGGACGTACGCGTGCAGTGATTCCACCCTCGGAATTGTACTCGATGCAACGCGCATTCCGGCAGGCTCGCCTGAACAAGCCTGCCGGAATGGAGGGTCGAAGCTGCGTCGGAAGGAGCTACCTCAGGCCGATGATCACATAGTATGTCTGACCGTCGTCGAGTTGCACACCAATGCGCCAGTAGTAGCCGGTCGCATAGCCTTTCGTTCCCCAGTTGTAGATGTACTGGTTCCCCGACGACCGGTAAGTAATGCCGCTGGTCGGGGTATCTGTGGATACCAGTTCGTTGATGCTGCCGATGAGAGGCAAGCCTCGCTGTGGGGTGAGCCACAGCGGCAGCGAGGGGGCCTGCACGATCCTGCCAGCCGCATCCTTCAGTTGGAACTTCGTAGGTGCGGTAGTGCCGCCCTTGAAGATGCTCACAGGGCAGGGAATGCCGCATGCTTGCAAATGGCCCGCATCATTGATCGGCTGCAAGAAGCCGTCGAACCGGTAGATCACCCTGTAGGAAACTGTAGCGGTCGCGCTGTTGCCGGCGTTGTCCGTGGCGCTGCACGTCACGGTCTTCGAGCCGACCGAATTGGTGCCTATCGTTCCACATGATCGCGAAGCCACTCCGGACAGGCCATCTATCGCTCCGGCAATTACCACGGCCGAGCCGTTGAGGAAGACCGGGTTGGGACTGACGATCGGGTTCAGCTTCGGCGCCGTCTTGTCGATCTTGATCGGTCCGAAGATGGCAAGCGCTTTCTTCCCGGCATTGTCGACCGCGGTGCCGCTTGCGATCCATATTCCTTCAGCGCTGAACACTTGGTTGGCCGGGCATGTCTTAACACCGCTGCCAGCATCGCTGCAGGTGTAATGCACCGTGACCGTCTGGTTTGTCCATGTTCCGGCGCTGTATGCCGAGTTGTCGGCCTTTCTGGCAGTGGCGGTGATTGTCGGCGGTGTATTGTCGATGGGCTGGGTGATCGTCAACGATGAGCCGACGCTGCTGGAACTGCCATAGTTGGTGTCCACGAGCGTGATCGGCGTGGGTGACAACGGGATCGTTCCGCTGAAGTACGCGCTGACGCTGTACGTGCCGGCTGGCAGAGCGACCGTGCCTAGGGGAGCGTTGCCCTGGAAGTCTGCGATGACCGAGCGTGCCAGCGTGTTGCTTGCATTCTGTACAATGAAGAACACAGATTTGCCCGCCAGCGGATTACCAGACGAGTCGACCAGCTTTGCGACGATCGGCGTCGGGTCGCCCGCCAGCACGTTCGCCGGCACACCGGTCACCTGAATGGCGGTGGTGTCCTTGGCCAGTGTAAAGGACTTAGAAGCGGTTGCACTTAGATACGCGCTGCTGCCAGCGAAGCTCGCCTGGGCCGAGTAACTCCCGGGAGGCACGACCAACTTGAGCGTGATCGATGCCGTTCCGCCCGAGTCCGTCACCGCAAAACCTTGCTGCCCGCCAACACTGACCTGAACCACCTGGTTCGCCAATGGCTGCGTGCCCGACTTCAATAGCACGTCGAAGGTGCTGTCTTTCAGATATGTACCGGAAGACGGCGGCGATTGAAACTGGATGCTCGTCTGGGCTGGGGGCGGCAGCTGCGACGCATTGGCCGGCGTAACGGTGTAGTACGCGCCAAGGTTGGTCGCCAGCGTGGTAAGGCCCGCCCCGCCAACGGCTTCGACCATGAACAAGATGTCTGCCGAACTGGCGCCGCCTTGCAGGGTCAGTGTGCCTTCCCAGCGAGTCGGATCGGTCGCAGTCTGCGCAAGATCCACGGGCGACCATTGCCCATAATACGGGCTACCGGGCTTGCCCGTGTAGAGCACCCAAACTTCCTGGACACCGGCAGACCCGTCGACGGTGGCATTCACGCTGAATTTCACATGTCCAGCTCCATCGTCGACTCCGGAGACTCCCATGACATTTGGCGCGGGGCTCACAGCCGCGGCCTTCTCTGCAGCGCTGCCAGATAGAGGCCAGTTTGCCGGCATGTAGTAAAAGCGCACCTTCAACTGGCTGAATACTCGCAGGGTTCCATCGATGGCGCCGGGTGCGGTCGATTGGAACTGCGCCGGGATGGTCAGCAGCCGCGTGGCGCCGCCGTCGAGGGCATCCGCGAAGTTCGGCATCCACACCTGCGTGGGATAGAACACATTTGAGTTGAACGAGAGCGTGGTTGCTGATAGCTCGGTGGTAGGCGCAGAAGTCAGGGGGATTACGCCCTGCTGATCGGCATATGTTGCCTCGTGAAGAGCCACGCCTCGCAGCACTTTGCCGGATACGCTGACGTCAAAGATATCCTTTGGATAGATCGGCTCATACGGGTTCGCAATGACGCCATCATCGCCGGACAGGTAGGTCGCGTTCACCGTTGAGTGATTCAGCACGTTGGTCAGAGATACCGGCGGGTTTGTGTGGGTCGGGGTCGTGAGAGTCGCAGCCGTGCTGCTCAGGTTGAAGCTTGCTCCCGGTCCGCCGGTGACCGGCGCCGCACCGCTAACGACGGAGATGACCGACTGCGGGCTCAGACGCTGCCCGGGCATGTTGATCTTCATCATCGGCAGGCCATACAGGGTCATTTCGGTGAGCGTCTTCTGGTCGATGCCGGTGAGCTGCGCGGTATTGACGACATATTGCCGCTTCGCCTGCACGAATGCCTGTCCGATTGAAATTGGTCCGTTGCCAGTTCGCAGTTGCTGGGACAGCTCCAGGAAGAGCCGCTCGCCATATTCGGTCAGCTCGGTATCGCCGTATGCGTAGCCCGATGCTGATATGTAGCCGGCGGCTCCCTTTGCGAGGAAGGCCTTGGCCCAATCGGGGTTCGGGGAGCTATTGAGCAGCAGGTCGTTGTTCGGTATCGAGTAGCCGCCGTGGCAGCCCAGCGCCAGCACGAGAACATTGGTCAGAGGCGCCGAGGAGGCTGCGATATCCGCTGCAGAAAGCGCGCTCGCATAGTCCGCTCCCAGCAGGCTGCCAGCGCTGAAGTGTCCGGTCAGAACGATGACATCGTGGTTGCCTTGCAGCAGCCTGGCGAAAAGTTGGTTGGCCGTCCACGGGTTCGACGCGCCTGGTTGGGCGATCAACGTATCGACCGGTTGAGCGGTGCCGGCCGCCATCTCCGCTTGTATGGCAGTCGCCGCATCGGCTACGAAATCGTAGCCCGTAACGAGTGAAGAGTGCGGCGTGATGGCGCCGTTGGCCGCCACGTACGTCGCGAGAGCTGAACTGACATCGTGCGCCGTGTCGACCAATCGCCCAACAGCCAGATCCGGCAATGCCACGCTCAGGCCGCCCTGGGCGAAGGTGGCCTGTGAGCCGTAGAAGTCCTGGCCTTCGACGAGGCCGTTCTTGGTCCCTGCCTCGGATGGCGTGTTCGGCGCAACGGGCGCCACATAGTCCTTTTCACTGGCGAGCCCGGCTACGTCCGGCGTCTGGTAGAACGGGACCACGCCCGCTCCGCCCGCCAGCACGATGTACTGTAGTGATGAGCCGTTCGCCGCACGGTACTGGTCGATGACAGCCTTGATTTCTGTGGCTACCATGTTTTTCGCGGCCGGGCACGCCGGACTTGCGTCGGCCTGCCCGTTGGCCCAGACAACGCGTTGGTACTGCGCGTTGTGCAGGTCGATTACAACCCCGTTCACATCGGAGCGCGAGGCGAACGATTGCAGATCAGAGAGCGCCGTGGTGATCTCGGTGGATGTGCCCTTCAGCCGCCCCGAGTCCGTCAGAAGGAGCGTCTGCAGACCGGACGCAGGCGCCGGCCCACTGTTCACCGCGTAGTTTGACGGAACGGGCTGCAGAGAGCCGCAGACTCCGCCTGCAACAGTTACCTGCACCTTGAAGGGCGTGCTCAGGCTAAACGGCCCCACCACGCGCACGTAGAGATCACCGCTGCTATCATAGGTTTGCCGCTGGATCGTCTGAACACTGGCATAGGGATCCATCGAGATGCCCAGCAGGCTGCGGCGCGCGGCACTGGCATACGCATCCAGCGAGCCGGACGGCAGCGAGCCAGATGGAAGCGAACCAGATGGCAGCGAGCCGGAGGGTAGCGAGCCTGAAGGCAGTGATCCGGACGGCAATGATCCCGACGGCAAAGAACCGGATGGGAGTGAGCCGGAAGGTAGTGATCCGGACGGCAAGGAACCGGACGGCAGTGATCCAGACGGCAGTGAGCCGGAAGGCAATGAGCCCGAAGGTAATGAACCGGAAGGCAAGGAGCCGGATGGCAGGGAACCGGACGGCAGTGATCCAGACGGCAGTGAGCCGGAAGGCAATGAGCCTGACGGCAGATAGCCGTCTTGCAGCGAGCCAGACGGCAATGAGCCGGACGGTAGCGATCCGGATGGAAGCGAGCCGGAAGGCAGCGAGCCTGACGGCAGGAACGCAGAATCCGCTGCTTCCGCGCTCAACGCTGCCGCGCTCTGCGGATTGATCAGCTCGTTGTAGAGAATGTTCGGATCGCTGTGCAGGCTGACTGCGCTCCCTGGCAGGCCTGTATAGGTCACCGTCACCGCATCGGCGGGGTTCACCGCGAACTTGAACCACTTCTCCTGGAACCGATCGGTGAAGTATTGTTGCGTGGTAGACCCGTTGGCGACCACCTGCGCCTGCACCCAGTTGAGGTTCGGTGTCGCAACCGGACGGCAGTAGGAGAACTCCGATGTGCCGTTTTGGCCCGTGGCTGTTGCGGTAATGACCGTCGGCTCCACAGCTCCAGCATTAACGCTCTTGTCAAAACTCACGGAGCCGCCTGTATCAGTAGTCACCTGGAACGAGGCAAGGTACGTTCTGCCTTCACCGAAGGACGTTGGATCGCAGCTCGCGCTGTTGTAGAGTTCGACTGTGTAGAGCTGGCCGGGATCTGCCACAAGCGAGCCCACGACACGCATCGTCGAGCCGGTGGACGTCGCGAGGTTCAGGATGGGGTAATTTTGGTACCCGTTCGGACCGGAGATGGCGCCGGCATGGTCAAACGTAGCCCCATCACCGCCAAGGTCGATTCCGACTCCACCGTTGCCATGGATGCTGTTGCGCTGGATCACGTTCCCTGAACCGCTGGCGACCACGATGCCCGCGCCCTGGAAACTGGTGATCTCCATCCCCTGGATGGTGCTGTTGCTGGTTGCTATGGAGAGCCCGTTGGCTCCTGCTCCCGCGCTGGAGCCATCCAGAACCACGCTGTTCGCGCCGTCCATCGTGACCGCATCAGTGATGATGGGAAGCGTGGACAGGGGCGAGATCGCCTGGGAACCGGACAGGCTGAAGACGATGGAGTCCGGTGTGGGGCCGTTCGGGGAAGCGTTGGCGGCAGTGATCGCCTCCCGCAGCGAGCAATCGGAAGCCGTGCAGGCATCGTTGTTGTCGTTGTTGACGTTGACAGTGAACGTTGGCCCGCTCTGCGCGGGGTCCAGCGAACCCACCTCGAATGCTCCGATGTCGCATGTGCCCGCCTGTGGGCGCGTGAGGCCGCGCTGGTCGGTGGCGGCGCAGGTGGAGTTGTTGCCAGCGTTGTATGCTGGGCTGCTCGAAGTGATAGCCATGGTCTGGGTGAATCCGCCGTTGCTCGCTAGCGGGGACAACAGCGGATCGACCTGCGTACCGGGACAATTGTTCCCGGATGGCCAGCTCACGTTGTTGCCGAGGTCCGTCACGCTGCTGCAGTTATTGATCGATGAACCATCCAGGATGGAGTTCCCGACCGAAATGCTGCCGCCGTTCCCAGGCTGGCTGCCCATGGTGCTGCCGAACTGGTCGGAACCGAAGTTCTGGTTGTTGAAGAAGGTGCTGTTGTTCACCGTGATGGCGCCGGTGCGCGCGTCGATGGCCCCGACAT
>DATKAF010000045.1:0-59481 GCA_035498395.1 Anaerolineales bacterium | reverse complement strand
CAAAGGTGAACTTATGCTCGGGTTTGGGAATATATTGATCTGCCATGGCAAGACTCCATATGTGAATTGGATGGATCAACCTTTGAGGGCGCCGGCGGTCAACCCGGAGACAATCTGCTTTTCGGCAACGAGGTAGAACAGGACCGCAGGGAAAGCAGATAATGTCACGAAAGCCGCCACCAGTGCGAGGTCTGAGCTATATTGCCCCTGGAACTGCATTGTGCCAAGCGGCAGAGTCCAAAGGGAGTCACTGTCGATAATTACCAGGGGGGTCAGAAGATCGTTCCAGCTGACAATCATGGTGAGCGCTGCAACGGCAGCCAGCGCCGGGCGCACCAGGGGCAGCAGGATGCGCCAGTAAAAGTCAAATGCGCTGCAGCCGTCAATGGACGCGGCATCCTGCAGTTCCATCGGCACCGAGAGGAAGAAGCCGCGCAAGATCAGAATGCTTCCAGATATTCCAAACGCGGTTTCCACCAGGATCACCGCGAGGAGCGTGTTGGTCAGGTGCATTTGCCGGACGACAAGATATACCGGCAGAATGGCAACCGTAATCGGAAACATAAGGCCGAGGGTGAGGAAATCGAAGGCGAGGTCCTTGCCCCTGAACTGCATGCGCGCGAATACGAACGCGGCTAGGCTGCACACGACAAGAACGCCTGCGGTGGTTACCAGTGTCACGATGAGGCTGTTCAGCAGAAAGCGCCAAAATGATGGGCTGAAGACGATCTGCCCATAGTTTTCCCAACGGGGCGGGGCCGGCGGCGTGTAAGGATGTACGAACATCTCGCCGGTGGTCTTGAGGCTGTCAAACACCAGGATCACGATGGGCACAATGATGATGAGTGTGACAACACACAAGACCAGGTACTGGAGGAGTCTCGACCGTGTCTTCCTGAAATTGTCGGGTGGTCGCGGTGGCTTAGTTCCCATCACAACTCCTATCTATACCCCACCCAGATAATCCGGTTGGCGGGCCAGGCGCAAGTACGCGATCGAAAAGATCAGGCAGATGAGCAGCATTACGAGCGCCACAGCGGAGCCATATCCCAGCATGAAGCGGACGAAGGCATAGCGATACATGTAGGTGGCCATGAATTCACTTGCGTTGACCGGTCCACCGCGGGTCATGACCCACACGAGGGTAAATTGCGTGAGGGAGCCCAGCACAGATAAGTAGACGGCGGTCCGAATCGTGCCGCTCAGCAACGGAACCGTCACATGCCGGGTCAACTGCCACCGGTTGGCGCCGTCGATCAGCGCGGCCTCTTCGATCTCCTTCGGGATATTCTGCAGGCCCGCCAGGAAGAGCAGCGTGTACAATCCAAAGTATTTCCATGTTAGAACAACAAATACGCAGGCCAGGACTTGATGGATATCGCTCAGGAAGTTCTGAGGCTGAACTCCCGGGATCAGCACCCACAAGGCGTTGATCAGGCCGCGCGACGGATCGGCACTGAAGAGTCCCATCCAGATAATCGCAGTAATGACCTCGGAAAGCACATAGGGCAGGAAAAAGATCGTACGAAAGATTGCGCGCCCCGGCAGATCCCGACCGACCATGATCGCCAGCCCCAGGGCCAGGGGCAACTGCACTGCCAGAGAAAGCGCTACGATGAAGACGCAATCCAGCACAGCACGTATGAATACCTTATCGGTAAGGATCCGCAGGAAGTTGCCCAGGCCCACGAACTTCACCGCCGGTCCAAGGCCGTTCCAAACGAACATGCTGAAATAAATCGATCGAAGAATGGGGTAGACGAGAAATACGAGAAAGAGGATGAATGCCGGCGCCAGGAATAGAACAATTGTTATGTAATCCTGAACACGGCGCGTGGACCGGGCCCGTGGATAGGACGTTAAATTGTCACTCCTGGCCTCGGCCGCTTTCATGGCAAATATCCTTCCTTCGTATGCCAAGGCGCAGGTGTCGTGTATGTCCCCGCCCGACACCTGCACCTCTGAACCATGTCCGTTTTACTTCAGGTTTTCCTTGGCCGAGTCTTCGATCGCCTGGGCCGCTTGCTCAGGCGTCGCTGTGCCTGCGAAGATGGTCTGCACGGCGTCGTTGAGGGCAGAGCCCATCGCCGGAGGCAGATACTGATCGTAGTACAGCTGGAAGTACTTTGCGCCCGTGGCAGCCTTCTGCACCGCCTGCAAATTGGGATCCGTCAATCCGGCTTCGGCGCCCTTGACCACCGGGATGCCGGTTCCATGTTGCGCGATAATGGTCTGGTTCGCTGCGCTGGTCAAATACTTGACGAAATCGATGGCTTCCGGTGAAGCGTTCTTGCCGATGGCGAAGCCATTCCCACCGCCGATCACATCCGAGACGTCTCCAGTGCCGCCCTCGATGGCGGGGAAGTTGAACAGGCCTAGATTCGCAACACCCTTCTTGTCAACGCTGTTGGCCGCTTCCACAGAAGGAGCCCACTGGCCCGAGAGTTCCATGGCGCACTTGGAGTTGCCGAAGGCCGCCTGCATTTCATCGTGCGTGGCGCCCAGATAGCCAGCCTGGAACGGATCCAGAGCCATCAACTCCTTGAGCTTGTCGCCAGCCTGCACAAACGCAGCGTCCGTGAAGGAGCCTGTGCGAGATGCTGCGGCCTCGAACGCAGGTTGGCCGCCAATGCGGGTGGCCAAATACGACCACATGTGCATGCCGGGCCACTTATCGCCTTCTCCCAGGCAGATGGGCGTGATCCCGGCAGACTTCAAGGCCTTTACGTCTGCCACGAAATCTGTCCACGTGGTAGGCGGGTTGGCGATTCCTGCCTTGGTGAAGAGGTCTTTGTTGTACCACCAGCCCACCATACCCATGTCCCACGGCACGCCGTAGTTCTTGCCCTGGTAGGAATAGACGGCCAGCGCGCCTGGTGCGAAGCTGTTCCGCCAGGCTCCACCATCTGCATCGAGATCGGAGGTGATGTCCTTCAACAGGCCAGCGTCGATCTGCTGATTCATCCCACCGCCGCCCCAGCTCTGGAAGATATCCGGCGGTTCTTCGGACTGCATCACGGTGGTCAGCTTCGTCTTGAAAGCTTCGTTCTCCAGGACCGTGATCTTGATGTCGACATTCGGATGTGATGCCATGTAATCATCAGCCATCTTCTGCCAGTCCGTCAATCCCGGATCCTTGGTCGAAATATGCCACCAATTGACAGTGACCTTTTCCGCGGGCGCCGACGTCGCTGCGGGCTGCGCTGGGGCTGACGTGGCTGCCGGCTGGGCCGGCGCTTCCGTCGCAGCGGGTGGAGCTTGGGTCGCCGGCGTGGCGCACGCTGTAAGTGCAAACGAGCCAATGAGCAGAAGGCTTAGGATCATGTAAACCTTGCGAGACATGTTCTTCTCCTTTTGAGACATCCATCGGTTATACTGTCTCCGTGCGGAGCTATGCTCCTCACGAATGTGCAGGTCTTCCTTCTGTCTGTCCAGGGCCGAAGAGAAGGCCTGCTATTTACTCCGCGCACCGCGTCGCTCTCACCTCCTCTCCATCAAGCAATTGTTGTCCACAAAATGACGCTGCCAGGCGAATAGGTCGGTTTACTCATCGTCGGTGTACTTCTGGCAGGAAGTCCGGATGACCAGTTGAGTCTTCATCTGATAGGTCTGGGAATCCAGAGACTCACCCTGGATGAGTTCGATGAGCATGTTGGTTGCTACAGAACCCATCTCCGAAATGAACTGATCCACCGTCGTCAAACCCATATACTTGGATTCCATGATGTTATCGAAACCCACGATGGATAGATCTTCCGGAATACGGAGTCCCATGTCGGCAGCCACCTGGTAGACGCCCATGGCGCTCTGGTCGTTCGAAGCGAAGATCGCAGTGGGGCGGTGCTTCACCGCGAGCAATTGCCGTGCGCATTTGGCTCCCGTCTCGGTGGTGTAATCGCCGGAAGCGATGAGGCCCTCGTCCATCGGGATGCCCGCATTGGCCAGGGCATCTTGATATCCCTTCAGGCGGCGATTGGCACTCTCCAGCTCATCGCGCCCGCTGACGAAGCCGATCCGGCGATGCCCCAACCCCAGCAGATATTCCATTGCATCCAGCGCGCCGCGGTAGTTGGTCGCATGCACAGCCGGATAATTCGGATTGCTCGTTACCGGGTCGATGGAGACAATCGGCGCATCGGTGGCAAACTCAGCCGCCACCGGAGCCACAATGATCACTCCGTCCGTGATGGAATTGGTCAATAAGGACACATATTTCTGCTCGTGCAATGCCCGCCCGCTCTTGCGCACATCTCCCGTGGTGTACACCAGGAGGTCGAATTCCGACTCGGCGATCGCCTGGTTGACCCCTTTCATGACTTCGATGGCGAATGGATAGGCAATATCCGGCATGAGCAGGCCGACCAGGTTCTTCCGGAAGCTCCGCATACTTCGCGCCGCCAGATTCGTCGTGTATCCCAAATCATCGATGACAGACCGGATGCGGTCCTGGGTTTCGCTTGCTACATCCACTTTGCCGTTGAGGACCCGCGACACGGTAGAGACCGAGACGCCTGCCGTCTTGGCCACATCCTGAATGGTTACGGTCCGTTTCCTTTTCTGCATGATGATGGTTGGATGGGGTAGAATAGCGGCAACGTTGCCGGTAACGTTACCGCTATTATTGCACGTTTTTGCTCAAAAGTCAACTCTCTGTATCGGGGCGGCTAGGCTGTCTGCGGCATCTTGGCCAATCGCCCACAGCTCAAGTCAATGTTCTACACAACTGTCCCAAGGAGTCAGGCGTGAACAGCAATATCCAGCCGCATCGCATGGCCAGCATCATACTCAGGATCTCCGGCTCAAATGGATCAGCGCTTAAGCATCAGGATGTAGTTGTCCGGCAGGTCCGGCACAAGTTCCTGTTTGGAACAGCTGCCTTTGACCTGGTGCCGCTCACCAACGGCGAATATGAAGGGGAGGCCCGGGAGCGCGCCGAAGAGCGTGCACGAGCACTTACGTCGCTTTTCAACGCGGCTACGCTACCGTTCTATTGGGCGCGATTTGAGCCAGAGCGCGGCCAGCCGATGACGGAGCAGTTGAAGAATGCGGCCAGATGGTGTCTGGACCATGGCCTCTCGGCAAAAGGACACCCTCTCTGCTGGCATACTCTGACCGCGGATTGGCTTCTCTCGCTGGACGATCTCAGCGTTCTGGCAGAGCAGACAGCGCGGATCCGGCGAGAGGTCGCGGGCTTCCGGGGCTTGATAGATACTTGGGATGTTATCAATGAGGGCGTGATCATGCCCATCTTCGCGAAGTACGATAACGGGATCACGCGCTTGTGCAAGCACAGGGGTCGAGTGGCGTTGATCCGATCCATGTTCGAGGCGGCACGCGCGACAAATCCATCCGCCACACTGTTGATCAATGATTTCGATGTGTCTCCGGCTTATGACATATTGGTGGAAGCTTGCCTTGAAGCCGGTGTTCAGATAGACGCGATCGGGATCCAGTCTCACATGCACCAGGGTTACTGGGGAGTGGAGAAGACGTTGAAGGTTCTGGATCAGTTTAGCAGATTCAGGCTTCCGATCCATTTCACAGAGACCACTCTGGTCTCTGGCAGACTTATGCCTCCGGATATCGTGGACCTCAATGATTATCAAGTGAATGACTGGCCCACCACGCGGGCAGGAGAGGAGCGGCAGGCGGAGGAGGCTGTCCAGCATTACAAGACTCTCTTTGGGCATCCGCTGGTTCAAGGTATTACATGGTGGGATATGGTTGACGGAGGCTGGCTCAATTCTCCGGGCGGCCTCGTCCGGAGGGACGGCTCGACAAAGCCGGCTTATGAGGAACTCCTAAGGCTGATAAAGCAGGATTGGTGGGTTTCGCCCACGACGCTTACGACCGATCAGAACGGCGAGATCCTGCTCACCGGCGTCCTCGGTGAATACGAAGTGACTTGCCGCGGTGAGCGGCGGTCCTTCTCATTGAACCAGTCAGATGGTCAAGCGGTTGAGATCCACTTGTGATGTTTCGCGGCGCGGCGTGCCGCCGAGAGCGGAATATGCGCGGTACGCAGGATTCCCGTCAGGATGACTCAGCATCCCGCAGCAGCTGTTCCCGAACATAGGCGGCGATGTTTCGTACAGGCGATGTCCAGATCGCATCCTGCCGGGCCAGCCATTGGATGAAGCGCCGGTGGACATCTGAATCTACATAGAGCTCGTGCGTGCCTGCGCCCACGCCGTGGATCATCAGAACGGCCCAGCCGCCTGTAACCCGAGCCTGCTCGCAAACGCCCTGCAGATCCGCCAAGGAGTATCCGGCTGCATCAATGCATCCAATGTTGTACAGATCAAGCTGTCGCGTGGGCCGGGCAATTCGATTGGTCAGCGCCCCTCGTGCGGCAATGAACAAGTCAGAAAGCAGCGGCTCGATAGGTTGTTCGTCCCTGCCAAAGCTTGTATCGCAGCAAGTATTGCCATAGCTCCGCTCTGTTTCGCCGTCCAGCAAGTGGAGCACGAGGTTAGCCGCTTCCAGTTCTGCTCTCAGCTGGGCGGGCGTGTACGTGCGAAGATCATATCGCTCGTCAAGCCACGCATGCGGGTGGACGGGGTTTTGGCGACAGGGATGAAAGACAGTGTGGTTTCCCAATTCATGGCCGGCAGCGGCAAGTTCCCGCCAGTCGGTGGGGTGCAGCCGCAGGTCGCTCTGGGTCATCGGATAGAACGTCGCACGCAGGCTATGCTCGCGCAGCAGAGGGTCGACCACGCTGCAATGGATCGGAAGACCGTCATCGTACGTAAGCGATACAGCTCCCTGAAACCGGTCTGGCCACGCGAATTCGTGCTCCATCGCTGTTCTCCTCGTTAAGTTGCTCCGCCAAGGCTGCCGGACATAACACCTGGCACCTTGCGGCGACCAGGCTTGTCATAGTTTACTCCCCAACAATCTTCACCGGCGCTTGCAGAAGATCTGTGTGTTCGTCACGGCTGCCTCGGCTCTCCACGCGCGACATGCCAGAGCCTTCCAAATGAGGAAGGCTATTTTGCTACTGCAAGCTTGTTGCAACCAGAACCGTTTACTAAGACTATGTTGCAGCCACCACCTATCCCGAAGTGCTTGACCAGTATGAGCCCCCGGCCAAAGCCCTTCCGCCACCTGGTCCCCATCATTGCCAGAAGCCTGACAACAGAGGTGCAGCTTCTGCCTGTGCAAGTACAATAGCCTTGGAGTGAGAAGACATGCGACAGCGGTGATCTCATCGAGGGAGGCTTCGATTGAACTTCTGGCAGACAATCAGGCAGCGCCTGACGGCAAATCTGAATATGGCATCCGGATTGGGGGCTGTCGCTGGTTATGACAGGCTTCGTTCGGGCCCAACCGCGGCCCATGCCGGAAAGACGCCCTGGGCAAGCATCGCAGGCTTGGCTGTTCAACCCGCACCGGCGGTTGAGCTTGGCTAAGTTTGACATGCCGAATGGGGCGCCGTAAGGGGCAGCATCTGTGAACACCGCACGAGGAGAAGCGCATGGATCCATTCACCGAAGCCGTTGAATCCTGGCATGATTTCTATCTGATGACCGGCACAGCCGCGGCGACCTTGATCGGTTTGCTCTTTGTGAGCCTGTCATTGAATGTGGAGGTCATCACTCGCAAAGAAAACGCCGACCTGCGAGTGTTGGCGACTCAAAGCTTTGGCAACTTCATATCGGCACTGATGTTTGCCGTGCTGTTCTTAATTCCGAGCCAGGTGCCACTCGGCCTGGGTCTACCGCTCCTCGGGATCGGCGGCTATGGCTTGTACAATACCCTGCGGCGATGGTTGGGCACGCGTCGGCAGGAGCCGCACGTTTGGGCATTGCGCGGCAGTTTGGCACACCGTTTCCATATCCCTGCAGCTTGCTTTCTCGCGCTGATCGTTGTCGCTGTCTTTGTGCTGCTGGGCAGGACGGGAAGTCTCTACTGGCTCGTGCCGGTCATGATCCTGCTGCTCCTGGGCGCCAGCATCAATGCCTGGGATTTACTGATGGCCCTGCGTACCGAAGCGAAGAGGAACTGATTGCCCAATTCGTGGGGCAGAAGAGCCTTTCGATTAGATGGCTCTTTGCGCAAGGACGGCATGAGCACGTCGCACCTGGCAGGCTGATGGTATCAGCCTGCCAGGTGCGACGTGAAGTCATGGTATTCATCCTCTCAGGGAAGTCCAGGGCACTGCACTGCGAGATACGGGTAGCGGGGAGCCAAGATTTCTTCATCAACATCAATACTGCATTGAGCAAAGCCGGGCAATCCGAATTGTACGCCGATCCGATTGCAGCCTGTCATCATTCATTGAAGAGCGTGGCTTCATTTCCCCACTGCCCGGACTAACACGCCCGCAGAAGACTTTTCTTCTCCCGTATCAACAACAGCTTGAGACGAGCCGAAGCCGTGCCGCATGCTCCTTTCGGCGAGATCGAGAAGCATGTTCCGTATAAGCCTCCCTTCAATTGCCTGGCGGGCGAATGGTTTTGCTCATCGGACATCGGAGTGACCAGCAGGATCGTCCGGAAGGTGGAGCGGCTGCTGAGGACCGACTATTCGTATAGCAGCCGGATCTTTCTTCAGTATTATCTCGTGCTGTTACTAACCGGCATTCGCGGGATACGCAAGTCACTGAGCGGATCACGGCTGAGAAGCGTGCCTCCCGAGAGGTGTTGGTATTGCCTGAAGTACAGGCTGCGATCGAACATCATGCCGGGCGGCGGGCCAACGAGGCAGATCTGCGATGATTGGCGCTGCATTTTCACTGCCTTAGCGCCTTTGAACGGCTCGGAACGGACGACAAAGGTGTGCTTGACGGCGGAGAGCGTCAAACTGCTAGACGTGAAGAAGAGGAACTAGGCGACACGCTTACAAGGGAACTTGCACTCTTCCTGCATCCTTACCTGCAAGTGTATGGCACCTATCGGTCCGAAGTTGTCGACTACCTGGGTCGCTGCCTGGCGTACCGCCGCGCAGGTTCTGTTATCACCGACCCACTCCGCGAGAAGGTGCGCACCGCGTTCTCAGAAACGTATTACGTCATCGAACGGATTTGCGCAAAGAATCAGCGTCTCTGCGAGCACCGGCTATCTGAAAGTGATATCGCGGCGCTCACGATCATCACAACGAATGGACTGGAGCGTATCCCGCAGATCACTCAGCGGGGTATTCGCGTAGTATTGATCACGGACACCGACGAGGCCCTCGCACGTTACACCACGGAACGGCTCGTCAGTAAATTTCCGTGGCTCCGCGTCGTTGGCGCCTTCCGTGAATTTGATGAGCATCGGATACGACCTTCCGGTGTGGATCTCATTCTTTCTACCGGGATCATTATCGGCCTTGGTGAACGTGATGCTCTCGTCATTGACCCGCTCGTCACAGATCGAGATGTCGAGCACATCCAGTCCTGGATCGATTAGCATGTCACGCGAAGAGGCAGCAGTCGCGCCCCGGCGACGCTCCGGCTAACGGACCTTCTGCCGGTGAACAACATTCTTCTTGCACAGCGTGTCCGTAGCTGGGAGGAATCTGTGCAACTGGTCGGAGGCCCGCTTGTGGAATCCGGCGATATCAGCAGAAGTTATTTGGAAGCCATCATTCGGGTGAACCGGACATATGGTCCGTACTCTGTAGTTGCACCGCATATAGCGCTGTTGCATGCCAAACCGACGGATGGGGTGCGGAACCTGTATTTGGGTCTGCTGATCCTTAAGGACGGTGTCGAGTTTGGTGCGCCAAAGTTCGATGCGGTGAACCTGGTTTTCATTTTGGGGATTCCTGATTCACATTCGCATCTTCGGGCGCTGAACGATCTGGCGAGCATCATACGCACAAGAAGTGTGTATCAAAGCCTCAGACAGTGCGCTTCAGCATGAGATGCCATGCAGATACTGTTGACCAGCTCTAACAGCGCCTGATGGCCGGATACATTTGGCGGCAGATGGTGGAAGGTAGTGCGGGAGCATCCGTGCTAAGCCATCGGGGCCGAAATTGATTCATCCGTCCTGCTGGCGGCACGTAACCAGACTTTTTCCCGACTTCCAGGGCTTCTGCAAGCCGCCCGGCGCCTAAGCCGTAGTTTGTGGTTTTGACGAGATCGGGTTCCTTAGGCGCTGCGCACTCGCAACTGATATAATGCGACCGATCGTGTCATCTTAGAAGTGTGGAGGCGCAAATGCGAGCGTCATCTGCAAGTGCACCGTCGGAGAGAACTCTCTCCATGGTCGACGATCTCTCCCGAGGCTTCATCCAGTCTGTAAACATCTTACGTTTTGACATTGCTCGCGAACCGCGCGAGCGGGAAGCTGTCTTCCGTTTACGCTATCATGTTGTGGTGGAGCGGGGTTGGATACAAGCGACGGATCTGGCCGATGGCATGGAACAGGACCACTACGATCAGAAGGCTGTTCACATCCTTGGCTGGGACGGCGCAAAGCTTGCAACCGCCTCGCGGCTGGTGCTGCCTGAACCTGGCCTGAAATTGCCAACCGAGGAAGCGTTCCAGATAGAGGTTCAACCCCGAGGCAAGGTCGCCGACATGGGGCGCCAGATCGTCGCGCGGGAATATTCGAGCATCAAGCACAAGGTGTTTGCCGCACTGCTGGCCAAAACCTGGCTGGAAATGAGGGCACGCGAGTATTCGCTGGTGTGCGGAGATTTCTCCCCAGCGATGACGCGGCTGTATCGCCTGATGGGTTTCCAAGTGCAGCAACTTGGCCCCGCCAAGCCCTACTGGGGCGAGGAGCGGGCGCCGGTTATGGTCGATGTGGCCGGCTCTGCCGCCGCCCTCATGGAGCGATGGGGGAACCAAAGTACTGCTTCGGCTGCATCCATCTAGGCTGCAAGCGATGAAGCAGCTTCTTCCGCCGGGCCCCAAGCCCGACCCCGTCGTTGGCAATCTGCTGGCGTTCCGGCGGGATCCGCTTCAGTTCTTCACTGCCTGCGCCCAGGAGTACGGCGAGGTTGCCCATTTCCGCATCCTCAATGCGCACGCATACCTGTTGAGCAATCCTGACCATATCGAATCGGTATTGGTCCGCAACAGCGCAAACTTCATCAAGGGCAGGGTCTTCCGCTCCAATCGGCTGCTGCTGGGCGACGGCCTGTTGACCAGTGAGGGAGGTCTCTGGCGCCGGCAGCGGAGGCTTGCTCAGCCTGCTTTCCACAAAGACCGGGTTTCTTCCTACATGGGGACTATACAAACGCTGGCGGAGTCCATGGCAGCGGGCTGGCGTGACGGCGAGGTCCGCGATGTTTATCAGGAGATGAAGGGGCTGGCTCTGAAGATCATTGCACGCATATTGTTTGATGTGGACGTTGCAAGTGATGCCGATGAGGTCAGTTCGGCGCTGCGGGCGGCATGGGAGGAATTCACTGCCCGCATCCAATCCGGATTGTTGATCCCCGAGAGCGTCCCCACCCGGGGCAACCTTCGCTTCCAGCGCGCTGTCGGCAACCTGGACCGCGTTATCCGCCGGATCATCGAGGAGCGCAGAATGGGCCGGCAAGGCGGCGGCGACTGTCTTTCACTGCTGTTGGAAGCCCAGGACAGTGATGGTAGCCAGATGACCGACACTCAATTGCGCGATGAGGTCATGACTCTGCTCGTCGCTGGTCACGAGTCGACTGCCTTGGCCTTGACATGGACTTGGTACCTGCTAGCCAGGAATCCCGAAAAAGCGGAGCCTTTGTATGCGGAGGCGGATGCGCTGGGACGAGAAGCCTTAAGTGTGCGAGGAATGGCTGGCCTGCCGTATTCGGAGATGGTGGTGAAGGAAGCTCTGCGGTTGTATCCGCCAGTCTGGGCCATTCCACGGCAGGCTGTGAAGGATTGCGAGATCGGCGGATATAGCGTACCAGCCGGAACATCGCTTACGATCAGCCAATGGGTGATGCATCGCCATCCACATTACTTTGCCGAGCCGGCGTCCTTCAGGCCAGAACGGTGGGCAGACGGCCTGGAGAAACAACTGCCGGATTTCGTTTACTTTCCCTTTGGAGGCGGTCCCAGGCATTGCATTGCTTACTCACTGGCCATGGTGGAAGCGGTGTTGGTCATGGCCATACTGGCTCGGACCTTCGAATTCAGCGTGCTCAGTGAACCTCCTGCTGTGGCGTGGCCATCGATCACTCTGTACCCAAGATACGGCATTCGGGCGAGAATCCAGCGCAGAGGTCATTAGAGCGGGGAGAGTCCGCGGGCGACAGCTTTACCACGGTACCGCTTCGGAATGGAGCGACGCGCAATGGTCCTCCATCGGCCCGCCGAATCTCAGCGCTGCCACCCGATCAGGACGATGCGGCTGTCGCTGCCTCAGCGTGTAAGGAACCTGCGGCACGAGTGAGTGTCATGCCGGACCAGATCCACCAAATAGGTCCGACGATGGCACCCGCACCGGCTGCTACAAGCAAGATGGATTGACTCTTCAGGATGGTACCCAGGGGGACAAGGAGGAACAAGATGGCGAGCAGGATGCCGAGATAACTTGCCAGCCGCGGCAGTTTTTCCAGACGCACGGACAGGACGCTAATGACCAACACCCAGACGCCGACCGCGCCGTATCCCCATATCCCAAGCAGGTCGATGCTGCTTTTCCAAACGGCTGCCAGTGCGGCTTTGGTGGAGGGATCGCCAGCCACGAAAGCCGCTGCAATCCCGGGCAGCTTGGCAACACTCAGGGTATAGCCCACGGACGAGATCACGAATCCAGCAGTCGCAAGCGTTGCAGCCCAGCGCACCCATCCCTCATGGCCACTTTCCACAAGGCTGGATAGGGCTGGGACCACACCGATACCCAGGACGCCGACCAACGCCTCGATCCAGAAGAAGGCGAGCAGTAGGCTAGGATTCTGAAAGAACGCGGGGAGGAACTGAGCGGCGGGGATTTCTGCACGCAATTCCGGACTGAGCATCAGGTACATGACCGCTGAAGCCAGCTTGGCAATCCCCAGAGCGATCGCGAACATGCCGCCGAACTGAAGCGCTGCACTGCTTTTCATGTTGCATCCTCCTTGCTGCGATGATGTGAAATATGGATAAGTTTTATCCTATTATACTATATCTTACCTGCGCAGCAATATACTTTTCCTCCGAACGGATCATCAACAAATTGCGAGAGACTGCCGTTCTGCCGGTGTAGCGGAGGCTGGGGCGGAGGTTTGCCGATCTCTCGATCCTCTCGAATAGCGTTATTCCCGCTGCCGGAACACGAACCTCTCTGTGCCTGCCTCTCTAAGCTGAGATTCATCAAAACCATATAATCTCCACACCTCAGATAAGGAATCTTTGAATATACTCACCTGCTCATTGAAAGAAGGAGATCAAAGAGCATATGAAGACCTTTTCGACCCTTGCCATTCTTGTCGCCGTCCTGGGACTCGTCCTCTCGGCGTGCAGCGCCATCCCGGGACTTTCCGGCCCGGGCGCACCCAACGGAGCGCCACCATCAGGTCAAGGCTCTGCCGGTCAGGGAGGCCAGGTCTCCGGGCTTTCGGGATTACAACTGGCCGCTGGCATGCTAAAGCTGGATGGCACGACGTACGGCGTCACAGCCGAGGAAGCGGTCAAACTGTTGCCCCTCTGGCAATCGCTTCAGAAGCTTGAGAGCAGTCTCTCCACGCCGCAGGCTGCAACGCCGGGCACACCGGGACCTCGCTTCAACCCACAGACCATGCAGCAGATCAACGCGCAGGTCCAAGCTATTGAGAGCGCGATGCCGTCTGAGCAGCTTCAGGCGATTGAGGCCATGAATCTGAACCGGCAGGATACCTTTACCATCTTCCAGCAGGCAGGCATCACGGTAGGGGAATTCGGTCAGGGGGATAATGGCTTCCGACAGAACGGAGGCACTTTCACACCGCGAGGAACGTTCACGCCGCGAGGGACGCCCGAGGCCCAAGGAACTCCGAGAGCGTTCGGGAACAGCGCGCGCCAGGGATTTGGCGGATTTCTTCCGCCAGCCGTGGTGGATGGGGTCGTGAAGTACCTGCAGACCAAGGCTGGCGGCTAGTTTTCCGGCGCTCAGGCGCGAGATTCATTCACTGAGCAACGAGGATGCCTCAATGGGGCATCCTCGTTTTCAATCCCCAGATCCAAAGCTCACACAAGTAACGTGTTTCTCTGATCGCAGCAGCTCATATGTTATAGTGATGCAGCTCGAGGTGCGGTTACATGAAGACCTTGCTGCTGATCCTATCCCTCACGATGTGCAGCCTGCTTGTTGCCTGCGAGGCGAACTCCACTATCGCCGAATTGCCGGTTCAAGAGCTGGATCTGTCGACGGGTCAGGCCGTTTACATCGAGGCGGATAGCGGAGCAGTGGACATCACCAGTGGAGGAGAGGCAGCAGTCAGGCTTTCTGGACAAGGGCCCACAGCAAGTGCTGACTCAGTCACTGTTGTGAACACGAGCGACGGCATCCATTTCAGCGCAAAGAATGATAGCAGGCCCTTCTGGGAAGGAGGATCACCCGCCGTGCACCTGAATGTACGGGTGCCGAATGGCACATCCGTACATGTTGACAGTTACGAGGCGGCTGTCAACATCCACGACTTTGAGGGCGAAGCGAACATCTCTACCGTGGCGGGCGATATCCGCATCCAGGACTCAAAGGGACAATTCAATGTGAAGGACAACCGGGGAAGCGTCGCCGTCGTTCGAAGCTCCGGCGAGATCGGGCTGGCAGGCAATTACGGCTTGCTCTCGCTGCAAGACACAACGGGCGTGATGAGCGCCGCCACCATTTTGGGAATGGCCCGCTTCGCAGGAGTCGTGAAGGCAGGCGATATGCTCAAGCTCGAAACGGATCATGGCCCTGTGGAGCTGCAACTTGCGGATACCACGGATGCCACTGTGACCGTTTCCAGCACGACGGGCGTGGTGAGTTGCACTGTGCCAGGTCTTCAGACGACCGGTGCCGGATGTGCCGGGACGCTCAACAATGGGGATGGACAGGTGATCGTCCAGACGGTCAGCGGCGCGGTCACAGTCGAGCCGCTGCGGTAATCCTCTTCATAAATGTCACCATGTGCGGCGCATGAAAGAGCGCCGTTCCAATGATCAGCATGTCTGCGCCGGCTCTTACCAGGGCCGGCGCATTGTCCATTGTGACCCCGCCATCGACTGCCAGTGTGAAGTGAAGATCCATGTCGTCACGGAGCTGCCAGAGGTGCGCAAGCCGCTCCGGGGTCTCAGGGTGCATGGCCTGCCCGCCGAAGCCGGGGAAAACGCCCAGCACGATGAGCAGGTCCAACTCCGGAAACCAGCGGCTCGCATTCTGTGTTGAGTCGCCGGGATCAAGGCTCAATCCCACCTGCGCACGGCGCGAGCGGATCAGGGAAAACGTGCGGCGTGGATCGGGCAGCGTATCGAGGCACACGCTGATCGAATCAGCCTCGAACGGCTGGAAATCCTCCAGAACGTGGTCGGGATTGGCGAGTTCCAGGTGAACGTGAAAGGGCAGTGCCGTATGCGGCCGCAGCTTTGCGAGGTGCTCCAACGACAGGGCGATGTTGGGCACATAGTGCCCGTCCATCACATCGAAGTGGAAGGATCGCACGCCAGCGCGCTCCGCGCGCCGCACTTCCTGGCCGAGGCTGGCGAGATCCGCTGCCAACAGCGATGCACTGACCTGCATGATCTCAGGCCGGCCACAGCTCGCGCACGCGTTCTGACAATGCTTTGGCCGTCGCGGCCGGGTCTGGCTCGGCGGTGATGCCGCGGCCCACCACGATCGCGTAGATGGGCGCCGGGCAGAGCACTGGGAGCAGCTCAATGTTTAGGCCGCCGGCAACCGCGACGTCCAACCCGAGGTCGCACATTGCCTGCATCGCCTGGCAGGCGGCGCCATCCCATAGCGCGCCGGTTGTTAACTCCTCATCGATGCTGCGGTGATAGAGCACAAGGCTAACGCCCACTTTCTGCAGCTCCCGCGAGCGGGACACCGGGTCTTTTACGCCGGTCATGTCCACCTCGGCGCGACGCTTCCATGTGTCGGCCTCGCGTTGCACCTCGGCAATCGTGGCGAGGGTTGTGATCCCTTGAGTCGTGACGACATCAGCCCCGGCACGAAACGCCATGCCCGCCTCGTACGCCCCGACGTCGCTGGATTTTAGATCGGCGAGGACGAGCTTCTCCGGATGCGCATCCTTGAGCGCGGTCACGATCCGGATCCCGACCGACTTGATCAGCGGCGTGCCGGCTTCCAGGATGTCAACATACGGAGCCGCCAATGACGCAAGCTCGATCGCGCGCTCCCAGTCCAATGTATCGATGGCGAGTTGGATCTTCGGCATATCTTGCTCCTGTTCACTTAAGTGAATATAATTTCAAAGATGTGAGCATTCTATCCGTTCTGCTGGCTGTTGTCAAATTCGTCCAAACGGTGATCCAGGAGTACATGACCAATGCATGACGACATGAGATCGTGGCTATACCTGGGCCCGGAACATATTGAGCTTCAGAGGATCCCCATCCCGCGGCCGAAGCGCGGCGAACTGCTGGTCCGGGTGTGCGCCGCGGTCACATGTGGCACCGACGTGAAGACCTATCGCCGCGGGCACCCGAAGTTCCCGCCGCCATTTGCGTTCGGTCATGAATTTGGCGGCGACGTGGTGGAAGTTGGGGAGGGCGTGACAAACTTTCACCCGGGCATGCGCGTCACTGCGAACGTGTTCGCCGAGTGCGGGCAGTGCTTCTATTGCCGCAGGGGCCAGGGTAACCTGTGTGAGAACTTGATATACAACTTCGGCGCGTTCTCGGAATTCATGACCATCCCCGAGTCCATTGTCCGGCTGAATACGTTCGAGATCCCTTCTCACGTGAGCTATGAAGAGGCGGCCATCCTGGAGCCGCTTGTGACCGTCGTACACGGGCAGCACCTGATCGGCATCCGGCCCGGCGATACGGTCGCGCTGATCGGGGCCGGAGGCGCCATCAGCCTCCTGCACTTGCAGCTCGCAAGAATGGCGGGCGCGGAAAAGATTTTCGCTATAGGCCACAGTGCGACCCGGCTGCGTGTCGCCAGCGACCTCGGCGCGACACAAGTGATCAACGAGCACGAGTGTGACGCCATCGAAGCCGTGCGCGACGCGACCGGAGGGTATGGGGCGGATGTGGTGATCGAAAGCGCCGGTGCAAGGTCGGCGTGGCAGAGCGCGGTGCAGGCCGTCCGCAGAGGAGGACGGGTTCTGTGGTTTGGCGGATTGCCAGGGGGCACTCTCGTCGAACTCGATGCGGCGCGCGTCCACTACGGGGAGATCGCCTTGGTCAACATCCATGGCGGCACGGCCTCCGATGCCCGCGAAGCTTTTGATCTGATCGTTTCGGGCGCCATCAATGTCCGCGCCCTGCTCTCGGAGCGGCTGGGCTTGGAGAATTTGGAGACCGCACTGCGCAAAATGATCAGCGGCGAAGTCATAAAAGTAGCGCTTGCCCCTGATATTGCCGCGGCGTGCTAGTTCTTCGTCGAGCGCAACCAAACACAAAGAGCCGTGTTTACATTTGTGAATGGGGCTTGACAGATGTGAGCTGGTACCTTAGAATTCACGTTTGTGATCTTGTAGTCACTAATTTGAAGGTCGAAAGGTGGTCCATGCCCGAGACCATGACGCCGCGTGAGAGAGTGCACGCTGTCCTGAACCACAGGGAGCCAGATCGAGTACCCGTTACCCTGGGAGGCTCGGCAAATCACCTTTCAGAAGAGCGCTACAACGTGCTGCGAGACCATTTCGGTTTCCAGGATGTGCCCCGGCGCACCCTGGTGGGTTTCTACACCACGCCGGACTACAATCCACTCCTCGACTGCCTCAAAACAGATTTTCGTTTCCTGCATATACGTCCGCCACAGGGATACATCTCCAACCCCGTCGGCCCGGGATTTCAGGAGTTCGTAGACGAGTGGGGATTGAGGCATCGCCTTGTCTCCGGATACTATGACATGGCGGGTGCGCCGCTTGCCAAAGATCTGAGCATCGAGGCAATTGACAAGTTCCCCTGGCCCGACCCATACAAACCGGAGCGTCTGGCTGGCTTGCAGGCGGAGGCAGAAGACCTCTACAACAACACGAGCTTCGCGTTGGTAGGGCACCGTCCGGTCTACGGCAACCTGTGGGAAATGACGCGCGTGCTGGTCGGCATGGAGAACGCTTTGCTGCTGACCGTCACCGATACGAAGCTGTTCGATCACCTACTCGGAGTTCTCGCCGATGTGTTGGATGGCTTCTACGACGCCTTCCTCAACGCCGTGGGCCCGTACATTCAGGTAATCGAGTTCGCCGACGACTACGGCACGAACGTCGGGCCTATGTTCAACCCGGAAGTCTACAAGAAGTATCTCAAGCCCCGCTACAAGAAGTCTATCGAGCTGATCAAGAAGAAGGCCCCGCAGGTGAAGGTGATGCTGCACTGCGATGGAGCCATCCGGAAGTTCCTGCCGGACTTGATCGAGACAGGCTTCGACATCTTAAACCCGATCGAATGGCATCTGAAGGGAATGGACCCCGTCGGCCTGAAGCGTGACTTCGGCAAGGACCTGACCTTTAACGGCGGCGTCGACGTCAAGCATGTCCTCACGCAGGGGACGGTGGAGGATGTGCGGCGCGAGGTGCGGCTCCGCATCGAGCAAATGGGGAAGGATGGCGGATACATCCTGGCCCCGGCACATAATTTCACAAATGACATGCCATTGCGGAACCTCCTGGCGTTCTTCGAAGCGGCCCAGGAGCTGGGCTTCTATCCACTCTAGCAGGTACATTCGATGATCCTCGAAGAGCTCCGCAACAGCGTGATTGAAACGGCGAACCTGCTGCCAAAATACGGATTGGTATGGATGGCGGGCGGGACGGTCTGCGCCCGTGATCCAGAGACCGGCTACCTTGTCGTAACGCCGAGCGGGATGCCTTACGAGCAGCTCACTCCCGAAGACATGATCGTGACGGATACGGAGATGCGGCTGGTGGACGGCAAACACCGTCCATCCGTGGCGCTTAACCTTTGGACAGCCTTCTTCTGTGCCCGGTCCGAATTGCACGGATTGGTGCACACTCACTCGCCTTATGCGACTGCTTTCTCGGTTGTCGGCCAACCGATCCCGGTGATCACCGAGACGATGGCCGATTGGTTCGGGCAGCCGATACCGGTGACCCGCTATTTATCGGTCGAGGATCCCGAATTTGCCATGCTGCCCGTGCAGGTTATGGGAAGCGGTTATGGCGTGCTGCTGGGACAGCACGGCGTGATCACACTCGGCAGGACACTGGCGCATGCCCTGGAGCGGGCTGTCACGCTCGAGGAAGCCTCGCGCACCTACTGCATTGCGAGGGGGATCGGCACTCCCCTGCAGTTCAGCGAAGAACAGGCGCGCAACTCGTTCGACTACTACCACCACCGCTACGGGCAGCGGACCGAAAGTACTGGTTAGGAGAATAGATTTGCTCGCCTTCAACGAGTCTCTGGTTGCTTTGAATCTGGACGCGCCGGACGCCCGCACGGTCATCGATGTGCTGGCTGGGAAATTGCACGGGCAGGGACTGGTCGTGGCGGACTACGGGGAGCAGACCTACCAGCGCGAGATCGATCACCCCACAGGCCTGCCTACCAAGCCATTCTGCATTGCCTTTCCGCACGCGGATGCAAAGGGCGTAACCGAGTCGGGGCTTGCTCTGGCGACACTCGCCAGGCCGGTCATCTTCAAGAATATGGGGGACCCCGATGAAGAATTGCCGGTGCTGCTCGTCCTGATGCTGGCGAATCGAGATCCGGCGGAGCAGGTGCAAACGCTCCGAAACCTGGCCTTATTGTTTTCGAAACCGGAGAAGCTGGTTGCTTTACGAGACCAACCCACCGCAGAGGCTGCTGCCACATGCCTCAGGGACGAACTCGACCTGGATCACGACGCTGAAACGCGCGGTGGGGTCTCGGAAAGGAGGGCTTCATAAGCAAAGACGAGCGCAGCCACTCGCATTTGCGAGAACTCCAACCATAGGTTTATCGGGAAAGGAGGTTTTTTCGGAGCAATGAGTAGACTGATTGTGGTCGCATGTGGAGCGGGCATCAACACCTCCACGATCGCCGAGGACACGATCAAAGCGAGGGTGCAGAAAGAAGGGCTTTCGGATGTGGAAGTCAAGCGCATCCTGATGGCTGACATCGACGGCTACCTGGCGCGGCCCGACCTGGTAATGGTCGTCTCGATGATGAAGATATTCCGCACCTTCAAAGTGCCCGTATTCCAGGGCATGCCGTTTCTCATCGGCACCAAGGACGAGCAAGAGGTCCTCCTGCAGAAGATCCTTGATGTACTGAGGAAAGGCACGTAGTTTTCCCACCCCATTCAAGTCTGTACTAATGAGAGGAGATGCCACATGTTTTTCGTTCAAAACGCGGTCACCTGGTTCCTGGGTCTAGGTTCCAGCCTGATCGTCTTCGTTGTTCTGACGGCGCTCGGCCTGGGCTTCCGCGCCGGGTTTGCCAAGTCGGTGCGCGGCGCGCTGACCACCGCCATTGGCCTTTCAGGTTTGTTCCTGGTCGTGAACCTGATCATTTCGGCCCTGACGCCTGCCGTAACGGCGCTTGCCACCCGCTTCCATTTGGCGAAGGCCATTGTGGATGTGAACTGGGCTGACGCAGGCATTGCCTGGGGCTGGCCCGGCACAGCCGGCGTGATCCTTGGGATCATCATCGTCAATGTGCTGATGGTGGTCTTCCGGCTGACCAAGACCCTGTGGACCGATGTGTGGTCCTACTGGCATGGCTCGGCCCTCGGCGGCATCGTCTGGGCCCTGACCGGAAGCATTCCGCTGGGCATCGTGGCGGCCATCGTCTATCTCGCCGTTGGCAGCTTGTTGAGTGACCGTACCGCCAAGATGTACCAGGAATTCAATGACATGCCCGGCATCGGCGTGCCGTGCGGCACCACCGTGCAGTCGAGCTTCGTGGCCATGCCGGTCGTCTGGCTGCTCGACCGCATCCCCGGCATCAAAGACTGGGATGCTTCGCCGGAAGGCATCAAGAAGAGCGCCGGCCTGGTTGGCGAACCCGCCATCCTGGGCTTCCTGCTCGGCCTGATCATCGGCGCCTTCGCCTACCTGGGCGCTGGCGGCAGTGACGCGGGCGTTACCCTCACCCTGACCCTGGCGATGAACGTGGCGGTCATGATGGTGCTGCTGCCCCGCATGGTCTCCATCATTGCGGAAGGCCTGATCCCGATCACGCAGTCGATCATCCAGTTCATGCGGGAGCGCTTCAAGGATCGCGAGCTGTTTGTGGCTGTGGACTGCGCCGTGCTGTTGGGCCACCCGGCCGTGATGGCTTCGGCTGTGATCGTGTTCCCGCTCTCGGTGCTGCTGGCGGCTGTGCTTCCGGGCGTGCAGATGCTGCCCATCGCCAGCCTGGCTGTGGTCCCGTTCTGGGCCGGAGCGATCGTGCCCTATACCAAGGGTAATGTGTTCAAGACTGTCATCGTGCTGCTGGTATACGCCATCCCGTTCATGTACTTCTCCACCCTGATGGCGACTCAGCACACCGCAGCATTCCAGCTCATGGGCCAGTACAAGGAACAGATCGCCCAGGGCCTGAAGCTGTCCAGCTGGGACGTCGGCGGCGACCCCATCGGCACCCTGATCCAGGGCATCTTCATGCTGTTCGGGTTCCACGCATAACAGGATATCGTTAGCTGGTCGAACCGGGGAGAGCTCCCAGGGCGGGCTTCGCTGGGGCTCCCCCGGATGTCAGATTATCGTTTTGAGGTTGAAATGGAAAAATACCGGATCTGCGTAATCGGCGGCTGGTGCGGGAACCGGATGGTGATGGTGGCGGAGCACCTTCAGGACCTTCTGAAGGACAAGGGCACTCCCTGCCGCGTGATCACACATAGTGTGTGGGAAAGCTACACGCGCCCCCCGGCCTCTGACCTGGTATTGCAGCTCCTGCCTGCTTTTACCGAAAACGAGATCGGCTGTCCCGTCATCAACATCAAACCATTGCTCGCGGACCTCGACCATCCAGCAACCATCAACAAGGTGCTTCAGCATGTGCAGGCCAGTTATCCGGTCTAGCTGTTCTGCCTATGCTGAAGATCGGTGCTTGATAGCGGGCTGACCATGAGCCACAACATCTACCTTGATTACTGTGCGACGACGCCGGTCCATCCGAGCGTGCGCGATGCGATGCGCGCGGCGCTGGATGAGACCTTTGGCAACCCATCGAGCATGCACTCGGCGGGGCGGCGCGCGGTGGAGCTGGTGGACCAGGCCCGCGCGGAAGCGGCGGTCAGTATCGGCTGCAATGCCGAAGAAATATACTTCACGAGCGGGGCCACCGAAGCCGACAATTTGGCGCTGTTGGGGGTGATGCGGCAGCGTTCATCGGGACAAGCCCATTTGATCACGACAGCAACCGAGCACCATGCCATCCTGCATAGCGCCGCCCAACTGGAGCGCGAAGGATATGCGGTGACCGTGCTGCCCGTGGACGGAAAGGGCCTGGTTGACCCCCTGGCCGTCCGCGAGGCCATTCGAGCCGATACGGTGCTGATCTCGGTGATGCTGGTCAATAACGAAACGGGCACGATACAGCCGGTGGCGGAAATCGGCGCACTGGCTCACGAGAGGGGCATCCTCATGCACACGGATGCCGTGCAAGGCTTGGGCTTGCTGGACGTGTCCGTTCGGACGCTGAATGTCGATCTGCTCTCCCTTTCGGGGCACAAGATCTATGGCCCGAAGGGTATTGGCGCGTTGTATGTAAGGGAGGGGGTATCCGTTAAGCCGCTGGCCTTTGGCGGGCCGCAGGAGCGGTCACTGCGACCGGGTACCGAGAACGTGCCGGGAATCGTGGGCCTGGCGGCCGCCCTGCGATTCACGGGCGACCACAAGCCTTCTGAGCGAAGCCGGCTGCGGGCGCTGCGAGAATACCTGATAGGTGGCTTGAAAGCGCGCATCCCTGGAGTCCTTATCAATGGGCCCGCGGAGCAGGTTGCCCCGCACGTCATCTCATTCAGCGTGCCAGGCGTGGACGGCGAGATGATGCTGCTCCGCCTGAGCTCCGAGGGGATTGCCGTCTCCCTGGGGTCGGCGTGCAATTCCAAATCGATAGAGCCATCTCACGTCCTTACGGCGATGGGCCTGCCGCCGGAGCAGATTGGCAGGAGCCTGCGCGTTTCCCTGGGCTATCCAACCACTCAGAGCGAACTGGATCAGTTCCTGAGCATTGTGCCTGAAGTGGTGGAGCACGTACTATCGGTGGAACAATCCACTCCTCAATAGACAAGGTGCATGCGGACCATGAACGAGACTCTAACAACGCTCTTTGATGCCATCCTCTCGGGTGATGCGGCGGAAGTCCAAAGCCGCGTCAAAACCGCTCTGGATGAGAAGCAGGAACCCACGGTCATCCTCAACGAAGGCATGATCGCCGCCATGCGCGAGGTGGGGCGTCGATTCGAGGAGGGTGATTTCTTCGTGCCGGAAATGTTGCTATCTGCTCGAGCCATGCAAGGCGGCATGGCGGTACTGAAGCCGTCTCTGCAACAAAACAATGTCCGGGCGGCCGGCAAGGTGGTCATCGGCACGGTGAAGGGCGACCTGCACGACATTGGAAAGAACCTGGTGGCCCTGATGCTGGAGGGAGCAGGTTTCGAGATCAAGGACATGGGCATCGATGTGGCCGCCGAGGACTTCATCGAGGCACTGCGCACCGAGAAGGCCGATATCCTGGCTCTCTCGGCCTTGTTGACCACCACGCTGCCTTCGATGAAGCAAACCATCCAGGCGGTGGAGAGTGCAGGCATTCGCGAAACGGTCAAGATCATCATCGGCGGCGCGCCGGTGACCGAGGACTATGCCAGAAACATCGGCGCGGATGGCTACTCGCCGGATGCCAGCCGGGCGGTCGGTGTTGCAGAATCGTTGATGCGGAGATAGAGCCGGGACGCGCCTCGCGATCCGCTGTCTGAAGTGGAGTGCCGCAATGCCACAACCCCACACGCCGCAAGAGCGTGAGAACCTGCTCGCCGATGTGGCCGAGATGTATTACCTGGAGGAGAAAGACCAGCAGGAGATCGCCCGCATCATCGGCGTGACGCGCTCCATGATCTCGCGGATGCTCAAGGAGGCGCGCGCCAAGGGCATCGTCGAGCTGCGGGTTCGCCGCTCCCTGCAACGCGACCACGAGCTGGAAACAGCGCTGGTCGAGCGATTCGGCTTGCAGGCGGCCGTCGTGGTCGTCATGCAGCCTGGATCGAGCGGGCGCGTGTTGAGCTATCTCGGGAAGGGCGGGGCGCAAGCCCTGCTGCATTACCTGGTCCCCGGTGCAATCCTTGGAATTGCGTGGGGAACGTCGATCAGCGCGGCCGTGGATGCGATCGAGCCTACGGAACCGTTTGGCGTGAAGATCGTCCAACTGGTCGGCGCGCTGGGTGCGACGAATGATGTTTACGACGGGCACGCCCTGGTCCTGCGGCTGGCGGAAAAGCTGGGCGGGCAGGGCTACTATCTGAATGGACCGTTCCTGTGCCGGGACCCAGAGACGGCCGAGTCGCTTCGGCACACACAGAGCATCAAGGACACGCTCGAACTGGGCAAACAGTCTCAGGTGGCATTGCTGGGCATTGGCAGCTCTGCGTCGCAGTACTCCAGCTACCGGCTGGCAGGCTACGTGTCAACCAGGGAACAGAATAAGCTTCAGCGGGCGGGAGCGGTCGGGGACGTCTGCGGTCTCCACTTCGATCGCCAGGGCCGGGACGTGGGTGAGGATTTCCGTGCACGCTCGCTTACTATCGATAAGGATGACCTGTTCAGGATCCCGGCGCGTATCGGTGTCGCGGGGGGGCTTGGAAAGGTCGGGCCCATCCTGGGTGCGTTGCGCGGCGGGTATGTGAATGTGCTGGTCACCGACGGAATGACAGCGCGGAGGGTCCTGGAACTTGTCGAAGATCAGTAGAGCCATCTTCTTTTGTGTGAGGTATCAGGGATGCCAAGCGGAAAATTGGGTGCGGGAGTTACGAACGAGGTGAAGAAAATGGTCGTTGAAGAGGCGGGCGATGACCTGCGAGCGCGGGCAGACAGGCTGCAATTGTCCGACGAGCAACTCGTCGAGATGTTCCGGACCATGTGCGAGATCCGGCATTTCGAGTACATGGCCGATAAGCTGTATGCGATGGGCAAGGTGCACGGCACGATGCACCTGTCTGCGGGACAGGAGGCGGTGGCTGTCGGCACCGCCCGGGCTGTCCATGTCGACGATTACCTGATCAATCATCATCGCGGCCACGGCCACTTCATTGCCAAGGGAGCCGATATCAAGCTGATGATGGCGGAATTCCTCGGCAAAGACACCGGTTACTGCCGGGGGCGTGGCGGCTCGATGCACATTGCCGACTTTTCCTCCAACAGCCTGGGCGCCAATGGCATCGTGGGAGCCGGCATCCCCCAGGCCGTGGGCGTTGGTCTGGCACTCCAGATGCAGAAGAGCAAACAGATCGTGCTGGCGATCTTCGGTGACGGAGCCGCCAATGAGGGAGTGTTCCACGAGGCGCTGAACATGGTTGCCCTGTGGAAGCTGCCGGTGCTGTACGTTTGTGAGAACAACAAGTATGGCATGTCGATGGATATCGAGCGTGCAGCCGCCAAGTTGCCCATCGCACAGAGGGCCGAATCGTATGGGATGCCCTGGTATTGCATCGACGGCAACGACATCCTGACTGTGTATGACACGATGAAGACGGCGGCAGAGTCGGCGCGCAGCGGCCAGCCGGTGCTGGTCGAGACGCTGACCTATCGTTACTTCGGCCACTCCAAGAGCGATCGGAACCTGTACCGGTCGAAGGCGGAGATCGAAGAGTGGCACGAGCGCAGGGACCCCATCAAACGATTCGAGGCGAAGCTCACACAGGCAGGCATCATGGACGAGGCGCTTGCACGGAAGATCGATGACGATGCACTGGCGGCCATCGACGAGGCGGTGGCGTTTGCGGAGGCGTCGCCGGATCCTGATCCTTCCAGCCTTACGGAGTTTGTGTATGCCTGAGATCACCTATCTCGAAGCTGTGCGCCAGGCGCTGTGGGAAGAGATGAAGCGCGATGACCGCGTATTCCTGCTGGGCGAAGATATCGGTCGATACGGGGGCGCATTCGGCGTAACACACGGGATGCTGGACGAATTCGGCCCGGAAAGAGTCCGCGAGACGCCGATCTCGGAAGCGACCATCGTGGCAACTGCCATCGGCGCTTCCATGCTCGGGATGCGCCCCGTGGCCGAGATCATGTTCATGGATTTTATCTACCTGGCGCTGGATCAACTTGTGAACCAGGCGGCCAAGATGAGATTTATGTTCGGCGGCCGGACCACGGTGCCGATCGTGCTGCGGATGCCCGGCGGCTCGGGGACGGGAGCCGCAGCGCAGCATTCCCAATCCATCGAAAGCATGTTCATGCATTTCCCGGGCCTCAAGGTCGTCAACCCATCCACACCAAAGGATGCCAAAGGATTGCTGCTCACCGCCATCCGTGATCCGAATCCGGTGGTCTTCGTCGAGCACAAACTGCTTTACAAGACAAAGGGTCAGGTTCCGGAGGGCGAGTACACCATCCCATTCGGAGTCGCTGAGATCAAGCGACCGGGTAAAGACCTGACGCTGGTGGCAAACAATGTCATGGTCATGCGCTCGCTGGCGGTTGCGGAGCGGCTGGCGAAAGAGGGGATCGACGTGGAGGTGATCGATCCACGTACGCTGCTGCCCCTGGACACCGAAACCATCATCGAGTCCGTGATCAAGACTGGTCGATTGCTTGTGGTGCACGAGGCCTGCCAGACCGGCGGGTGGGCGGGCGAGGTCATCGCCTCGGTCACTGGCAGCCGCGCCTTCGATTACCTGGATGCCCCGGTCCGGAGGCTGGCCGGCAAGGACGTCCCCATCCCGTACAACCGGCTGCTGGAGCGTGCTGCCGTGCCGCAGGAAGAGGATATTGAGTGCGAAATCCGGGCGATTGTGACCGGCAAGTATTAGGGTAGAGCCATGCCTGTACCTTTCATCATGCCCAAGTTCGATATGGACCAGGAAGATGCCACGATTGCATCCTGGGAGAAGAAGGAAGGGGACTTCGTCAAAGCGGAGGAGACCGTCCTGATCGTAGAGACCTCCAAGGTGGCTATCGACGTGCCTGCCCCCGCTACCGGCACCCTGGCCGGCATTCTCTTCAGGCAGGGTGATACGGTTCCCGTGACGACCGTTATCGCCTACATCCTGAAGGAAGGCGAGAGCGCGGCGGACCTTCCGAAGCAGGCGGCCATTCCGCATGAGACTGCATCCGCGAATGCGACAGTCCCTGAGCAAGCTGCGGCGACAGTCGTTCCGGCGGTCACGCCCATCGCGGCCCGGCTGGCGAAGGAGAAGGGTGTTGACCTCTCCAAAGTGCCAGCCAGCGGCGAACGCATCACACGCGAAGACGTGGAGCAATACCTCACGGCGAGCACCGTTCCCAATGCGAAGCCCGGTCCGAACAGCCGGATGGCGATCCCTGCGACGCCGGCTGCCCGGCGCCTCGCGCGCGAAACCGGTGTTTCACTGGAGAGCATCCAGGGCAGCGGGCCACGCGGGCGAGTGCAGGCTGCAGACGTGTCATCCGGCAAGCCTGCCAGGCGGGCGGTCACCCCGACCCGCGGCGATCGGACCGCACAAGTTGTGCCGCTCGCCGGCATGCGCAAGAAGATCGCCGAGCGGATGACGGCCAGTTTCCACGATATACCGCACATCTCGCTGATGGTCGAAGCTGATGCTGGAGCCCTGGAGGATGCCCGCGTTGTGTTGAACGAGATGGCGGAAGCAGAGGGCGGCGCGAAGATAAGCCTCACAGCTCTTCTGGTAAAGATCGTGGCGTGGGCGCTGGAGCGCAATCCTTACTTGAACGCTTCGCTCGACGATGATCAGATCCAGCTCTGGCAGGACGCAAACATCGGCGTAGCCACCGCGCTGCCGGATGGCCTGATCGTCCCGGTGATCAAACGTGCCAACCGGCAGACGATCTGCGAGATCGCGGCAGCTTTGGCGGATCTGAGCGGGCGCGCCAGGGACGGCAAGCTCACCCTCCCGGATGTCCAGGGCGGGACGTTCACGATATCCAACCTCGGCATGTATGGCATTCACCAATTCCGCGCGGTCATCAATCCTCCGGAGAGCGCGATCCTCGCCGTGGGGGCAGTCGTGCGCAAGCCGGTGGTCATCAACGAGCAGGATGAGATCGCGGTCCGCCCGATGCTGACCCTGACGCTGGCAGCCGATCATCGCGTGATCGACGGCGCGGTTGCCGCCCGCTTCCTCGCGGACTTGGTGCAGGCAATCGAAGCCCCCGCTTCGCTGCTTTATTAGGCTAAACGAGTTGAAGATGATCAAAACAACGATCCCCGTCAAGCATAAAGTCGGGCTGCATGCCCGACCCGCCTCGATGTTCGTCCAAGCGGCCAATAAGTTCGCATCTGAGATCACCGTTCGGAATGTCAATGCGGGCGGCGAGGCAGTCGACGCCAAGAGCATACTGATGGTGCTGACGCTCGGCGTCGTGCAGGACAACGAGATCGAGCTCTGCGCACAAGGCGACGACGAACTACAAGCGGTCCAGAGCCTCGGGGACCTGGTACGGAATAATTTCGGTGAGGCTGAATAGAGCCTCCCGAACCGAGTTGCCGCGAGCAGCGGCATCGGAATCGATCCGGCGGTGGAAATCGAGAACGATACGGAAAGGGTATTGGCAGGTATTTAAGAGGTGCGATGCCTGAGTCCAGGAAGCGAATCAGCAAAAAGAACCGGCGCAGTTCCAAGCAAAACGGGCAAAGGCGCCAGCCGCGGGTGGACCTGCAAGCGCCGTGGAAACCGTCGTGGTGGGTGCTGTGGGGTTTCATTACGGTCGTCTGCGAGCTCATCCTCATCTTTCTGACGAAAGGAAAGGTGGTCACTCCGTCTCCGCTCCGGACCGCCGCGATCGCCGTTTGCATACCGTTCGTTGCCCACCTGTTGGTCTCCGGAGTCCGGAGGCTGCTGTTTGTTAGTTCACTGCGCTGAGTTGTACGGCTCTGCAAACAAGAAACCACGCTCCTTGATCAAGGAGCGTGGTTCTCTTATCATTGCTGCCCGAAAGCCGGAGCTATGTCCGGGCAGTGACGCGGCGCCTCTGCATCCACATGCCGCCCGCAAGCACAACAAGCGCGGCCGCGGCCAGTGTCAGACTCAGCGGCCCGCCGGGAAGAACTGGCGCAGCCGGGAGTGATACGGGCGACACCGCAGCGGGTGTGCCGACTGCGACCTGGAGCATAACGCCCTGAGCGGCAACCATTCTGTTGAATACAGCCGAAGCCTCGGGGGTGACCACTGCCCAGCGATCTACCTTGGTCGGTTTCATCGTGGACCCGTCCAAGCCGCCCGTGAAGTGGATATAACCCTGCTCACCGGCCATCGCTGGATAATAGACGCCTTGCACGAAGGGCACGGAAGTGCCATCGAGGTTCAGGTAGCCTGCCACCGTGTAGCCGGTGCCGAGGTTCTGGGGAACGGACGGAAGGGTGGATGTATCCGTCGTGGTCCCGAAGAAACCGTATTGCTGGAGCCGCAGCAGACCCTGCGCGTCATTGAGCGTG
This sequence comes from Anaerolineales bacterium, assembly GCA_035498395.1. Taxonomy (GTDB): domain Bacteria; phylum Chloroflexota; class Anaerolineae; order Anaerolineales; family Villigracilaceae; genus Fen-1038. The sequence continues at coordinate 29,882 of DATKAF010000045.1, read as the reverse complement.
AGCACGCTACCGATTCCAGGACCTCTGACCGTCAGGAACGCCAGCTCCTTGGCAGCGGCCAGGAGGGTAGGCGCCGCCAGCGCGGCCACCGCCAGAATCAATGCGAACGTCAATCGGGGGATTCTTATCATTTCTTCTCCTTTTCCTCTAAAGACGCCGAAGCGTTTCAACCAGGCTGCCATCCGCTGTAGGTTAGCGCAGCGCCTGGGATCGACCGATAAATGTAGTACGCCATCACCGGCCGTGGCGGCCTTCCATATTAATGAGGGACGATCTGGTAGACCTTGCCGGTCTGCCCCACGGGTCCCATGCCGGGGTCCTTCGTAAGGAGGTACAGCTTGGAGTCCTGGTCTAATGCGATCCCAAGAAGCTGCCCACTCGTCGAGTTGGGGAGCCTGACCGGAATGTGCTGTATGCTCCAAAGGTCTGATCCATCCAAAGGCGGGAACGCGACAAACAGGCTTTGCGGTCCACGTCCCCAATCGCCAAAGAGGATGCCGCCGGAGAGCTCGGGGAGAACTGAACCCCGATAGACCACGCCGCCAATGAGGGCGGATGCCTTGCCTGCATGAGGATACTCAAGAATCGGGTTCGCCAACCCGGCCCTGCCGCAACGGGGCAGCGGCTGGTTCCACTGCTGTGAATTGAAACACGTGGTTCCCTCCTGTATCGGCCAGCCATAGTTGCCACCCTTCACGACAAGGTCGGCTTCCTCCATCATGGCCTGCCCGACATCTGCGACGAAGAGGCGCGGCCCGGCGGTCGTTGGCTCTTGATCGAACCAGATCCGGTACGGATTCCGAAAGCCATACGCGAAGACTTCTGGAAGACCTCCATTATGGGCAAACGGATTCCCCGCAGGAATATGATAGTCGTCTGTTATCGCATCGGCGTCCATGGCATTCACATCGATGCGGAGAATCTTGCCGAGCAAGGAGTACGTATCCTGCGCATACCTGCCGGCTTCTGCGGACGGATCGCGAACGCTATCACCTGTGCCGATGTATAGATACCCGTCCGAGCCAAAGGCCAGCCCGCCGCCTTCAAAGTTATAGCCAGGCTTGTCGATGGCGAGAACGACCCGCTCGGAGAATGGGTCTGCCTGATCCGGATCGTGCGCAGAAATCTTGAACTGAGAGATGTGTGTAGTGTGGTCCCACGTGTCGGACGAAAGGCCAGCGCGCAGCGGGGCAGAATAGTAGACGTAGAACAGCCCGTTCGCGGCAAATTGCGGATGGAACGCCAAGCCCAGCAAGCCGCGCTCATCGTAGAACGGCGTCAATTGGACCAGCCGATCCCGGATATCGAGGAAGGGCTTATCCAAGCGCTTGCCGTCTGCAACGATCCAGATCAAGCCCACTTGATCCACCACAAAGAGACGACCTGTACTATCCGGCGAGGGCACCAATTCATCCGGTGAGGAGAAACCCTGAGCGACCAAACGAGCGCCGAGAGAATCCGGTATCTGGCTGCGGGAGCTGCAGCCAGTCAGGCTTTCGGCAATCAGACCCGAGATCAATGCCAGCAATAAAACGGTGCGCGCAGGAGAGTGCAGCAGCAAAGCTTGCCATATTGCGATCATGAATTCGGCCGGTGCTCGCAACGCCAAATGCTCTTGCCTGGAAAGAGGACAGTTCCTATCGTAATAAGGCCGTGAGTATACTACGTTCTCGTAACACTGTCCTCACAGGTGTGCGAACCCGTGAACATCTGCGGCTCGTTGCGGCTTCGGGTAGCCCGTTCTGAATACCTGCTTTATTCATCCCTATAAGGTGACGAACATCCTTACTGTAGCTGTCCAAAGAACAGTAAAATGAGGTCTATTGTGTAAATAGTCACATAAATACTGGGCTAGAACCGCCATGGTGATGATCTATTTCGTGATCGGCCTGTGTTTTGGGGGACTTGCACTGGCCGCGTACCTACAGTTGCGCCAAGGAGGAGATTTCGCGCTCAAGAGACAGCTGCCCTGGCTTGCAGCCTTTGGCGCGTTCGCTGCGTTGACGAGCTGGATCGATATGTTCCTCGCCAGCGGCAGCGTCGGCGGCTACGCCCCCGCATTGATAAAGCTCCGCATGGTTGTCCAACCCATGACTGGACTCCTGCTGCTGATCTTCGGCTGGAGAATCCTGAGGGACCTGACGCCGCTGCCTGCCTGGGCTATCTTTATCCCCGGCATCCTGATCGTCCCGATCTCGTATGTCATGACCTATGCGGCCACAACCTTCGTCACGCCCTCTCCCATCGAAATCCCTATCGACATCTGGTCGAGGTATCTGCTCTACCTGCCCGGCGCCATCATGGCGGGCATCGGCTTTCTGCGCCAATGGAGGACGCAGCGCAGCCTGGGTCTTCGGGATGTTGCGGGATTGATGCTCGGCACCGGGCTGGCGTTCCTGTTCGAGGCGTTCGTCGTGGGCCTGGTTGTGCCGGCCGCCCCGTACGGCCCGGCGTCGTACTATAACTACGACCGGGTCATCAACAACGCTTTTCGCGGCGAGCAGGCTGGCCTGGCCTCGCTCTCGACACCGGTGAGCGCCTGGCTCGACTATCAGAGCATCCTGAACATCACCGGCCTGCCGATCCAATTCTGGCGGATGATCTCGGCCCTGACGGTTACCTTCTTCATGGTTCGGGGCCTGGGGGTCTTCGAGGCGCTCCGAAAACGGCAGGTCCAGAAATTGCAGGAGGAACGAGACCGCGCCCAACGATCCGCTTTCGATGCGCAGATCGCCGCCCGCCAGGTTGCAGAGAGTTGGAGGGACGCGCTCGTCAGCATCAACCGCCGGATCATGGAACTCGAGGATGTGGATAGCATCCTGCTCTACATTGTGGAGCGTGCGAGAGCCCTGCTGCAGGCTGATTTTGTCGCACTGGGGCTTTTCGATGATTCGGGTTCCGACCTCGAGTTGAAGTGCTTCTCCGCTCCGGGAAGGAACGAGTTTGTTACGGAGCGTACCCCGATCACGAATCGCCTTGTCCTGGAGGCGTTGCGCTCGGTGCATGCGTATCGATCCACGGATAACGACCCGCCCGAGCTGTTCGATAGCGCCGGAATTGGGATAGAGCAGGACATTCACGCTATAGTGGTCGTCTCGCTTGCCCTGGACGGCCGCCCGGTCGGCGCCATTTGGATGGGACGCCTCGAGCCCAGACCGTTCACGGAGACAGACCTCATCTGGCTGGAGTGTATGGCGGATCAGGTCATCATTGCGATCCAACATGGCCTCATGACCGAACAATTGCAGTCGTATTCCATCACCGAGGAGAGGGCGCGGATCGCCCGCGAGATGCATGACGGGTTGGCCCAGGTGCTGGGTTATTTGAACCTGGAAGTGCAGACGTTGGATGCTTTGCTGCAACAGGGCAAAAAGGATGCCATTCGGACCGAACTGGGCCAGATGCGCGATGCTGTTCGAGTTGCGAACGACGATGTGCGCGAAAACATCCTTAGCCTGAGGACGACACTTGCCAACAAGAAGGGCCTGGTTTCTGCCATCGACGAATATTTGAGCGAATTCGGCATCCAGACTGGCATCCAGACCGAGTTTGACAATCGGGTTGCCGGCGATCTTGACCTGGCATCCCTGGCAGAGGTTCAGCTTGTGTGCATTCTCCAGGAGGCGCTGGCTAACGTACGGAAGCATGCCGGTGCTGCCAGTGTCAGTGTTCGCATTGAGAAACGGATGACGGCAGGCGAGGAATTCATCTCCATGAGGATCACGGACGATGGCGTGGGCTTCGCAGCCCGCGATACCAAACGCAATTTCGGACTTCAGACCATGAGGGAGCGTGCCCGGAGCGTCCAGGGAACCCTCATCGTGCATTCCGCGCCTGGAAAGGGCACGACCATCGAATCCTCGTTCCCCTGCCTGCCCCAACGGAAGCTGCCGCGAAATCAATGGGATTCCCAGGTACCGGATGCCGTGCCGGTCGAGGGAGGTGGATAGGCAATGAATGTGCGTGAGTGGGCGCTCCCGGTTTACACGATCCTGATGCAGCTTTCCGTGGGGACCCTGCTGTTGCTGTGGTTGGTTCGCGCCCTGTTCATGCCGAAATTCGAACAGTCGGCGAAGAGCCGGATCGTGCGAGTTCCGCTTACGATCATCTTCTTCACTGCCTGCGTCGCCATGGTAGGGTCACATTTCCATCTCAGCAAGCCGTTTCGATCCTTCCTGGCCGTTTTGAACTTTCGCACGTCATGGCTTAGCCGGGAGATCATCTTCACGGTGCTGTTCTTTGCAACCCTGGGCTGTTTGGTGGCCATCTACTGGCTGAGCGAGGACAGCCGCCGACTGAAGTCGGCCCTCGGCTGGTTGGGCGGCATTCTCGGCCTCTTGCTGGTCTTCTGCATGTCTCATATCTATCTGCTTCCGACCCAGTCGGCATGGAATTCGCGATCGACGATCCTGTCCTTCTATCTGACCACGCTGCTCCTGGGCAGCCTGGCCCTGCCTGCCATTCTCTTGATCGACTTTTCATTCTCTGACGAACTGGCCATGAAACGCCTCGACGAACCGTCGCTGCTCATCCGTAATGTGTTGATGTTGTGCACTGCGGCGGCCGGTCTGGCATGGCTGGCTCTTGCGGTGATTACGTACCAGCAACTTCAGACGCTGCGCGCAGGGGATTCGTGGGCGCAGACAAGCTTCGAACTGCTTACCCAACTGTACCTGCCGCTGGTGATCATGCGGCTTGCGCTGCCGTTCCTGGGGATCACCTGGCTCGTCATCTGCATGGCCAAGGCGCTGGGCAGGAATATCACCGTGAAAGCGTTGACCATACCGGTCTATGTCTCGTGCATCTGTGTGCTGGTCGGAGAGATCCTCGGCCGCTTTCTTTTCTATGCAACACATATCCGTTTAGGCGTGTAGGCGATTCGAGGGAAACCATGCCAATTAGAGTTCTTCTCGCTGATGACCACAAGCTGTTTCGCCAGGGCATGATCAGCCTGATGCGTACCCGGGAGGATCTAGTCGAAGTGGTGGGGGAGGCAGAGACCGGCAAGGAAGCCATTGAAATGACGGAACAGCTCAAGCCGGACGTTGTCCTGATGGACATTTATATGCCGCAGATGGATGGCTTAACGGCTGCCAGAGTGATCCGGTCACGCTTCCCGGAGGCGGCCATCGTGATGCTGACCTCCTCGGAGAGGGACGGCCATCTGTATGAAGCGGTCCGTCTGGGTGTATCCGGCTACCTGCTCAAGAGCCTGGACGCCGACGAACTCTTCACGTTGCTGGATGGCGTAACGCACGGCGAGGCTGCCATGACGCGTTCGATGGCGTCGCGGCTTCTGAAGGGGGTGGCCGGCAGGATGGTGGATGACGACAAGGGAGAGACAGCTCTCACGGAGCGGGAACTGCTGGTTCTGCGCCTGGTGGCGGGCGGCGCGAGCAATGCAGAGATCGCCGATAGCCTCTCCATTTCGATCAACACGGTCAAGAGCCACCTGAAGAACATCCTCGAGAAGCTCCAGTTGGACAACCGCACGCAGGCTGCGACCTATGCCCTGAAGCACGGTCTGGTCCTGCCGCGGGAGAAGTAAGCCGACGGGTTGATGTCGGCGAAGACTTGCCCTACGAGAATCGGCTAAATGCATAAGAGCTTCATCTTGCTTATCCTGCTATCTCTGTGCGCGTGCCAGAGCAGAGCCTCCGCCAGCGGCGCAGCAACCGAGCCCGTGGTCACTGCACCGGCGAGTCCGCTGATCGCGCCGACGCTCACCCCCGCGCCTTCCGCGACTCCGACTTTGAGGGCAACTGTCCCGCCTCCGAACCCAACGGAGCAATTCGACTGGGCGAACAGCCCCCACGCTCTTCCGTTCGTTGGTGCCAGTGTTGCAGCCCCGACGGATCCAGCGAATCAAATAGCGGCTGCTGCGCCTTGCACGGCCTGTCATCAGCAGGACGCCGGCGCATCGATCGGTTTCAATCTGGCGTGGTGGGATCCGACAGCCGGGCAATACAGGCCTGCGGCCGACATCAACGAACTGTGCCAGAAGTGCCATCCACAGACGGGGATCGCGAAGCAGGCCAGCGCCGGAGACGCTTCCATCCATGCGGGTTTCCAGTGCACGGCCTGTCACGATCCACACACGACGGTCGCTTCCTGTTCGAATGCGACCTGTCATCAGAACGTCCGCCAGACGAATGATTTGCCGCCGTCGACGCCGACCGGAGGCCATCCACACGTTGGCGCTCCGTTCTGCGGTGGTGGAAGTTGTCATCCGGCGGCCACAGCGGCTGCCATGCAGCCCCGGTCGGTCCATGGTGGGGCACACGTTAACGTCACCTGCCAGGCCTGCCACGCGGCGGGGGACCTGAAGGCGGGCCCCGGAAAGGACGGCGGCCCCTGGGTGATATGGCAGGCTGCCGATCAGGCCGGGGCCCCGGCTGAAGTCCCGTATTTTCCGCACATCACACAGGTAAAAGTCGACTGCCAGCGTTGCCATTTCGGGGACAATCCGTGGGATCTGCCGCTCGTTACCGGCAGCGAGTTCCAGAAATGACTGTCTGGATTCCTGCATACGTCTTATAGGATTAATCACCCTTAAGGGTGACTCAATTCTGACACGTGCGGGGGATGATGTGCCCGGCTATGACGGGTATGCTGATGGAAAACATGAGCCGAAACAGGCTTGCCATGTCTATGTCCCATCAGGAGAGTGCATATCGATGTGCCCCATTTGTCAGATAAGGACCCGTTTCGAGCCTGACGGCTCGGCTCCTCGTGAGCAAAACATCCATTCCAACCATAAACCGGAGGAAAGTCAATGACTGAGCCAAATTTCCTCGCAAAAGCCCTGACGGAAACGGCGATCACCCGGCGCAGTTTCCTCAAGTGGAGTGCAGCCTTGGGCGGCACGGCCGCGCTGGCGGGAGGCATGAATTACGGCCTGAAGGCCGTCAAGGAGGCCGCCGCGCAGAGTGTTGAAGAACTAAAGACGGTCGGCTGCTATCATAACTGTGGCGGCCGCTGCATCCTCGGGGCTGTCGTCAAAGACGGCACCGTGGTCCGCCTGGTGCCCGATCCCACCCCCAAGTCGGAAGAGAATCTGGATTCAAACCCTCGCGCGATCCCGTGCCTGCGCGGCCGTTCCCAGATCCATCGCGTTTATGCTCCCGAGCGACTGAAATACCCCATGAAGAGGGTTGGCAAGCGTGGAGAAGGCAAGTTCGAGCGGATCAGCTGGGACGAGGCTTTGAATACCATCGCCGACCAGATGAAGCGCATCAAGGACAAGTACGGCAATGAGGCCTTCTACTATCAATACGCCTCCGGGTCCAACTGGAATGGACCCGACAGTGGAAACGCCGTAACCCGCCTGCTGGCCATGTTCGGCGGCTTCGTCAACATGTACGGAAGTTACAGTGAAGCCGCGTACGGTCAGATCATCGGCTTCAGCACGAGCGGCTATAGCGGCAACTCTGCTGACGATATCCCCAATGCCAAGCTCGTGGTTTTAATCGGCGATAACTCGGTCGTCACACGCGCTGGCGGTGACAACGCCGGTTATTGGGTCATGAAGGCTGCCAATCAGGGCACCAAGTTCATCATCATTGACCCCATCATGACGGACACTGTCATGGCAACGCAGGCGCAGTGGGTTCCCATTAACGGCGGGACCGACGTGGCTCTTCTGGCGGCCATGGCGCATGTCATGATCAAGGAAAACCTGTACGACAAGGAGTTCATGGCGACGCACGCCGTCGGCTTCGACGAGGACACCCTGCCGGAAGGCGCACCTGCCAATAGCTCCTGGGTATCCTATGTCATGGGCCGCGGTCCAGATGGCATCGAAAAGACCCCGGAATGGGCTTCTCCCATCACCGGCATTCCTGCCGAAACCATTGCCAGCCTGGCGCGTCAGATCGCTACCACAAAGCCATGCGCCATCTACCAGAACTGGGGCGTTCAGCGGCGTGCCTACGGCGAGCAGATCGTTCGCACGGTGCCCATCATTGCTGCGATGACAGGCAATTTTGGCATCAGCGGCGGGAACTCGGGCAACGTGATGAACGGCGGGTACTTCCCCATGTCCGGTATTCCCGTTCCTGAGAATCCGGTCAAGGCCTCCATTCCTTGCTTCCTATGGCCCGACTTTGTGAGTCGCGGCGAGCAGATGACAAGCGCCCTGGAAGAAGGCGGGGTGCGCGGCGTCGACAAGCTCAGCACCGGCATGAAGTTCATGTGGAATCATGCTGGCAACATGATCATCAATCAGCATGCCGATGTCAACCTGACCACCAAGATTCTGCAGGACGAGTCGAAGCTGGAATTCATCGTCACGAGTGAAGTGGCCATGACTCCGAGCTGCAAGTTCTCGGACATTCTCCTGCCGGAGACTACCGGTTTTGAGGCAGACGAGATCATCACCGGCGAAGGCCATGGCATGAAGGGCAATCATGCTTGGGCCCTCTATAACCATCAAATCATCCAGCCTCTGTACGAATGCAAGGGCATCATGTGGGCTGCTGGGCAGCTGGCGGATCGCCTGGGCTTCGGTGATCAATTCCGTGATGGCCACCAGACCTCGGACGACTGGATGAAGGATATGGTGGCAACCGCACAGCAAGCGATCCCGGACTTCCCCTCGCTGGATGACTTCAAGAAGACCGGAATCTACAAGATCAGCAACCCGGAGCCCATCATCGCTTTCGCTGACTTCCGGGCAGATCCGGTGGCACATCCCCTGCAGACCGAAACTGGCAAGCTGGAGATCTACTCGCCGGCGCTGGCCAAGCTGAACAATCCGAAGGAGATCCCGGCCATCCCGATGTACATTCCGGAATGGGAAGGTGTCAGCGATCCACTGCGCGAGAAGTATCCTTTGATGATGATGACCACGCACTTTGTGGCGCGCTCGCACTCCACGTTCGAGAATGTGGATTACCTGCGTGAAGCGCACCCGCAGGCGCTGTGGATCAACGTCCGGGATGCCGAGCAACGTGGCATCAAGAACGGCGACATGATCAAGGTCTACAACGATCGCGGCGAAGTGCACCTGCCCGCCTATGTGACCAATCGTATCCGGCCGGGCGTCACGAACATGCCTCAGGGCGCGTGGTATTCGCTCGATGCCAACGGTGTCGATGTACGCGGCTGCGGAAACGTGCTGACCAACTACCGACCGACGCCGTACGCGAGAGGTTGCACGGCCCACACCAACCTGGTTCAGGTCGAGAAACTTTAAGGAGATGAACCATGGCTAAACAATTAGGTTTCTTCGTCGATATCAATAAGTGCACAGGCTGCAAGGCATGCCAGGTCGCATGCAAGGACAAGAACGATCTGCCGACGGGTATCCGCTGGCGCCGCGTGTTCCAATATGAAGGCGGTCAGTGGGTCAACCAGGGCAGCAGTGTGATCCCGAGCGATGTGTACGCCTATCCTGTGTCCGCGGCGTGCATGCATTGCCAGAACGCGGTCTGCACGCAGGTTTGCCCCTCCGGGGCCATGTACAAGCGTGAAGACGGCATTGTCCAGGTGGACGCCAACAAGTGCATCGGCTGCCGCTACTGCTCCTGGGCGTGCCCGTACGGCGCACCCCAGTTCAACGAATCGCTGGGTGTCATGACCAAGTGCAACATGTGCGTCGACCTGGTGGATAAGGGTCAGCGACCCGCCTGTGTGGAAGCGTGCCCATACCGGGCCCTTGACTTCGGGGCCGTGGATGAGCTGCAGGCCGCGCATGGTAACTTCAATGCCCCGGCGCCCCTACCGGATCCGAACATCACGAATCCATCCGTGGTCTACAATCCGAACAAGGTCACCAAGTTTACCGGCGATACGAGTGGGCATATCATGAACCTCGAGGAGCTGTAAACATGAACACACGTGAATGGGCATTGATCATATTCACCACCCTGGCCCAGCTTGCCGTGGGCATGTTGTTCGTGCTGTTGATCGTGCGAAGCTACGCCTCCCGTGTACTTGGAGCGGATAAGGCCGCTGCTTGGACGAACACGCCGCTCTACAGCGTGCCCGTCATCATGATCGCAGCGCTGATCGCCTCGCTATTTCACCTCGGCAAGGTCATGAACGTCATCGGCGCTGTCCCGAACCTTGCCACCTCCTGGATGAGCCGGGAAGTAGTCTGCTCTGTGACCTTCACCGTCCTAACGGTCCTGTTCGCCTTCTTCGAGTGGCGCAAGATCGGCTCCGCGGCGCTGCGGATTGGCCTGGCATGGCTGGCCGTAGTCGTCGGTGCAGTTCTTCTGGTCTCCATGAGTGCCACGTACATGTTGCCCGCACAGCCCGCCTGGAACACTCCAGCCACGCCCATCAATTTCTTCGTGGCTTCGTTGCTCCTGGGTATTCTGGGCTCGGCAGCCGGGCTGGTGGCCACAGCCAAATCACAGGCTGAAGAGGCTGGGGTTCAAGATGCGCTGAAGGTCGTGCTCAAATCCTGCGCACTAGCCGCTGTCCTGCTCCTGGGCATTGAGCTGCTGATCCTGCCCATGTACATTGCATATCTGAGCACCCAGGGTTTGGCGGCCATCCGGAGCATTTACCTCATGGCCACCGAATACGGCGCCCTGCTCTTCCTGCGACTGCTGTTGGTGTTCATTGGGGCAGGTGTGCTGGCATTCTATCTGTACCAGAAGGCTTCCGTTGCGGGCGGCGAAAAGTCGTTCGGCACCCTGGCCTACACCGCCTTTGCGTTGGTGTTCATCAGCGAGCTGTTGGGGCGTGTGCTCTTCTATGCCACGCATTACCGGATCGGTGTCTAGCGTTTCCCAGGCACAAATTGTCGTAGCCAGGGGTGGGCACTTGCCCACCCCTGGTTCCGTTTACAAGCATGCCTGCCTAAGCGGGTGGAGACCGGGCGAATGAAGATCCGAAACGAAATGCTTCTCTCAGGCGCGCTCGTCGTCGGTATGCTCATGTTCGGGGCAGTTGCCGTCTCGGCCCAGAGCGCCGGACCGGTTCGTGTGATCCCCCTTGCCAACAGCGGGTACGAGCAACCCTACAGCCTGGCTTACTCACCGGACGGCAAGTACGTTGTTGTAGGGGGCTTATCAGGGATCTACCTGTTTGATGCGCAAAGCGACTCGCAGATCGGATACATCCAGACCAACGCACGTGTCCGGAGTCTGCAGTTCATTCCCCACACTGCCACGCTGGCTGCCGCGCTTTTTGACGACACCATCAAACTCTGGCAGGTACCCCAAGCCCAGCTCAGCGGCACGTTAACCGGCCATCATGCCTGGGTTCGCAGCCTTTCCATTTCCGCGGATGGCTCCCTGCTCGCTTCGGCTTCCGATGACAACACCATCCGCATCTGGACGCTGCCGGAAGGCCGCACCGTTCTGACGATCGACCGGGATACTACCGGCGTTAGAGCTGTCGCACTTTCACCGGACGGCAAGCTGGTGGCGGGCGCGCTGGAAGACAACACAGTTCGGGTCTGGCAAGCTGCAGACGGCAAACCTGTATACACTCTGACGGGCCACACGAACTGGGTCCGTACTCTTGCGTTTTCTCCTGACGGCAGCACCTTGGCAAGCGGCGGTTTCGACATGACGGTCCGTCTATGGCGTATGTCGGATGGACAGCTCCTGCAAACGCTAAAAGGACATACCTCCAGCATTCTGAAGCTGGCGTTCTCACCGGATGGCACGGTACTGGCGTCTTCAGCCGTGGACGAGACTGTGCGCCTCTGGCAAACCGCCGATGGGCGTCTGCTACACATATTGCCCGGCTACACCGACTTCATTTACGCACTTTCTTTTTCTCCAGATGGAAGGGTGCTTGCCTCGGGCGGAGGGGATAATGCTCTCCGCCTCTGGGATATGGCTGCGTTGCCGCCGCTGTCCGCGGCAGACTCTGCTCCGGCGGGCAACTTCACCGAGATCCAGTCCACCACATCGGATTGCAGGCAGTGCCATCACCGTCAGGGTCAGGCCCGGCCGCCCCGAGTCGTTGACCTTGCCTGCGAGAACTGTCATGCCGGCGGCATCGGTCAATCATTCTGCATAGCTTTTCCGCGCTCCGAAAACGTTGGCCCGCTGCCGATCTCGTATAGCGCTCTTACAGAGATATCAGGCCTGCCGGTGCCGAGCAACAAGCTTGCCGCACTCATCGCCGCGCCGGGTAACGGCGAAACGCTGTATGTCAAAGGCGATTTTATGGCGCCAGAGCGCGTAAGTGGAACTATCTCCTATGCAGAGCCAGAATCGATCACGGCGGTCGATGTTCATCTCGACATCTTTTCTGATGGTCAGAAGACTGCCTCCGTCGACACGCACCCAACCAGGGACGGGTCCTTCACATTTGATGTGGCGATCAATCCGAATTCTCCAACGCCACAGCTCACGCGACCGGCAACAAAGATCTGCCTCGTCTGCCATGGGGATTACCAGCCTCAGGCCGGCCTGCCCGTCGGCACCGTGCGCCTGGTCGTAACGGCGACCGCACCGGATGGGCAGCAGGCCTCCGATGAGCGCTGGATACGCGTGGATTCGAGCGGCGAAACCTCCGTTCCTGTACAAGTCAGCGACGACCAAACAGGGAAGCCGCTTTCCGGCGTCTCCGTGGATGCAAGGACGATCCTGTACGAGTGGCGCGACCGTTATGGCGACGCGACGACCGGCCATGATGGAAATGCAACGCTCAGCCTGGAGGCGCTGTCACAGGCCTCGACCACCTATGATCTCTCGGTTCCTCCGCAGGTGGTCAACGGCATCCTATATGCGAGCCAGCCTATTCAACTGGAACTGGCGCCCGGGGCCACCGCGCATCCGCCCGTCCTGCTGGAAGCTTCGGTGCAACAAGGCAGGATCAACGGTGCGTTCCACAGTGATGGCGATTCGGCGATCCCGGGACCGATGAAGGTTTGGGCGATCGAATCCCCGGCAGGTCCCGTGTATCAGGTCGCGTCAGAGCCGCAGGGCAGCTTTGCCTTCGGCTCGATCCCGGTGAGTTCCTATCTGATCACGCCTGACCTGTTTGCTCTGGCGCAGCGCGGCGAATCTGCGGCCCTGCAGCAAGTGGATCTCATCCACACGCCGCATGCAGAGGCGGCGATATCCGTTACGGCAACCCGGCCGCTTCTAGGCACTGTCCTGGACGAGAGTGGACGCGCCGTGCCGTTCGCCTGGGTGCAGGTCAATGGGAAGGGAGCCGCCCAAAGCGTGGATCCGTCGTCCGGCGAATTCCTCATCGGCAATACGCCGGAGGAACTATCTTTCGTCACGGTGAATGCTCCCGGCTTCTACTCTCAATCTCAGCATATTTCCCCCGGCCAGAAAACCGCTACGTTCCATCTCGTCCCGGAGCCGGAGACGCAGCAAGTAAGCTGGGGTGAAGGCCAGGTGGCGATCCCGGCGCAGACCACTGCAAAGGTGGCTGAGCGGCTTGTCACGCTCGATAACGGCTGGCTTTGGGGAGAGGGCAGCGATTCCCAACCACTGACCGTTGACGTGGGTAACACGCGTGTCACCATTCCTGCAGGCCAGTTTGCCGTGGAAAACGCCGGGGGGCGAACTGGCTGGCTCTATCTGCTGCACGGGAACGCACAAGTCCAATTCGCCGGCGCGCAGGCCCCGGTCCAGCTTCGGGACGGCCAGATGATCGCGCTGCTGCCATCCGTCGCGCCTCTGCCAATCGACAAGACCGTCGTGCTTTCTCTGCATCCCGCCCTCTCGGAGTCCCCGATTCCTGAGCTTTTAGAGCCCTCCGTAGCCGCCCGAGTGGAAAACTGGCTGGAAAAGGCCGGAATCGGCGTCGCGCAAACCATTACGTTTATCACCTACTTTCTCTCACTTGTGGCTCTAGTCGTTATTCCACTTCTTGCATTATTCTGGATAAACCGGCGTCGAAATGCCGCATCCCAGGAGAAGCATTAGCCATATGCCGCAAGATGCTTTGCAGGAACGGAAGTTATCGCTCACAGGCGAATCCCTGTTGTGTGGACTGCTTGGAAAAATCCTGTACCAGGAGATCGATCGTGCCTGGCTAGACAGCCTGATCGCTGACGACGTGTTTGCCGAATCACCATTCGGCATGGATCAGACCGACATCCAAAGCGGCCTGGAGCTCCTACAGCGCTGGACAGCCGAGAACCGCGCCGGTATTTCCGATGAGGAGATGGCAGCAATCAAGGCTGACCATCTGCAGTTGTTCATTGGAGTAGACCACGTCATGGCGCCCGTTTGGGAGTCGGTCTACTTCACGGAACGCCGGCTGACCTTCCAGGAACAAACTCTCCAGGTACGCGAATGGTATGCGCGCTTCGATCTGCAGATCGAGCGCCTGCACCGTGAGCCTGATGACCATATCGGCCTGGAGTTTTCCTTTGTTGCACACCTGGCCGCGCGCGCCCTGCAAGCCATGGACGACGCCGATCCGGACTTGTTGGACACGCTGTTGCAGGCGCAGAGGGACTTTCTCTCGGTGCATCTGCTGCGCTGGGGTCCTGCCTGGGCAAAGCTCGTCAAGAAACATGCGCAGACGGACTTCTACCGAGCCCTGGCTTATCTTACGAACGGTGCTCTTCTGGCCCTCGCCAGAGAGCTTGAGATCCAAATGCCCAAAGAGGTTTCGCTGTGAGCTTGATCGATGCCGCGGAACGATTTGCGGCGATGGACCATTCGACCATCGCGCTGGATGCGGCGCGCTGCCTGCACTCCATCGATCGAAACGCGGAGTGCGCCGCATGCTTCACGTGCTGCCCGGTGGATGCCATTGTTCCGGGCAAGCCTCCAGCATTGGATCCGGAGAGATGCGAAAGCTGCCTGGCGTGCCTGCCGGTCTGTCCAACGGGCGCGTATAGCGCGGACGATGCGGTTTCGGCCCTGCTCAATGCGACCGCTCACGTGGAGAGCACCGCGGTGGAGCTCGTGTGCGAGTTGCACCCTCAGCCCGAGATGGGTTCCGAGGGCAGCATCGGCATTGGCATCCGGGGCTGTCTGGCCGGGCTGGGCGCCGGCGCCTATGTGGCCCTGGCGCCGTTTGGTTTGGAGCATGTTATCGCGCGCAATGAAGCCTGCGCGGCGTGCCGGTGGTCGGCTCTCCAGGCCGAGATCACTGCTCAGGTCGAGAGCGCTCGGCGCCTGCTCGCCTCGTGGGACAAACGGGATTCCGTGGCAGTCTCAAGTGGCGATGGGGAAATGGTAGTCCGCCCCGTTTGGAATGCGGATAATCCACCACTTTCCCGGCGCGAGCTGTTTCGCATGATGGCGCGCCGAGGGCAAGTGGCCATGGCCCGCGCCATGGAGAACGGTGTTCATCCTGCCGGGCGCCGCCCCGGGCGCGACCACCTGCGACTGGTCGGCGGTATCGAGCACCTGCCGCTCCCGCGCGCCGATGACACAATGGAGCTGGGAGAATTCGGATTCGCAACGGTGAGTCTGACCGAGGCGTGCACAGCATGTGGCGCATGTGCGCGTGCCTGCCCCACTGAAGCCCTGAAGCTTGAGAAGGGTGAAGATAATGCCAGCTTTGCTCTCACCTTCTCCGCCCGCATGTGCATCGGTTGCGACCTGTGCTCCCGCGTCTGCATGCCGCAGGCAATTACGGTAGATCACAGCCCCGGCTTTTCCGGAGTATTCAAGACCGCCACAACGACTCTCCTGGAAGGCGAATTGGTCGCCTGCCCGCGCTGCGGCGCTCTCGTTGCCAAACGAGCCGACAATCAACTCTGCGATCTGTGCGAGTTCCGGCGCACGCATCCCTTCGGCTCCGTTCTGCCACCCGGCTTCAAGCCGAGCCGCCCTGATACAGCCAGTGAAGCGCGATGATCACGGACATCAACGAGTCCACGCTCGCCTCGATCCAGAACCCTGCGCTGCGCGCCTATGCCGCGAAGTATGTTGACATCTATGAGGATTTCAGGCGGCAGGTTCGCGAGATGGGCATGGAGTTTGCAGAAGAGCAGCACGGCGAATCGATCCAGCCTCAAGTTCGCGAACTCGGCAGGAAGGGTGCCGTCGTCCGCAACGACGGCAAGAGCGTATACTCCAACCGGATCTCGCCGAGCTGCGTGGCCTGCCAGACAGCAATAGCCAGCCACACGTTCTTCATCTCGCTGAAGTGCCATCGCGACTGTTTCTTCTGCTTCAATCCGAACCAGGAGAACTACAAGCAATACCGTGAGCAGGTGCGCGATCTGGCCGCGGAGCTGGATGCTCTGCATGCGAGCGGTCAGCGTGTCCAACACCTGGCACTGACGGGCGGCGAGCCCTTGCTGCACAAGGATGCGGCCGTGCAGTTCTTCCAGCGCGCCCGTCGTCATTTTCCGGGCAGTTACACGCGGCTTTACACGTGCGGCGATCACCTGGACCCGGAGACGCTTCAATCCCTGCGCGACGCAGGCATGAATGAGATCCGCTTCAGTATCCGGCTGGAGGACACCGAAAAGGCTCAGGCGCGTACCTACCAGCAGATCGCGCTGGCCCGCGAGTACATTCCCAATGTCATGGTGGAGATGCCGGTCCTTCCCGGCTCATTCGCTGCCATGCAGCAGGTCCTGCTGAAGCTCGATGAGCTGGGCGCCTTCGGTATCAACCTCCTGGAACTGTGTTTTCCCTTCCACAATGCCGAGGAGTTTCGAAAGCGTGGGTACCGGATCAAGCCCCGTCCGTTCCGGGTACTCTACAACTACTGGTATGCAGGCGGCTTGCCTGTGGCCGGGAGCGAGGAAACCTGCCTGGACCTTCTGGAATTCGCACTGGTGCAGAAGCTCCGCTTGGGCGTCCACTACTGTTCGCTGGAGAACAAGCATACGGGGCAGGTGTACCAGCAGAATGCCCTGGCTCGGCAGGGCAAACCGCTCTATTTTTCCCAGCGAGACTATTTTCTGAAGTCCGCCAAGGTGTTCGGCGAGGACGTGGTTACGGCCAGGAACGTATTGGATAAGCAGGGCGTCCGCGCCTATGCGGTCAATCCGGAATATCAAGGGCTCGAGTTCCCGGTCAACAGGATCAAGCTTCTCAGGAACGCTGTGGCGGAGGTCGGTATCTCCTCGCATGTCCTGGAGGACCGCGGCGGCGAGACCGTGTTGCGTGAATTGAAAGTGGATGTTACCTCTCCCGAGGCTTTCAAGCTCTCGGATATATAAGGAGATAACGATGTTTGGTTTGGGCGTGCCGGAATTGGTCATCATATTGCTGATCGTCGTCCTGATCTTCGGAGCGGGGCGGATCGGAAAGATCGCGGGTGAGCTCGGAAAGGGCGTCCGCGAATTTCGCAGCGGCGTCAGCGGTAACGAAGACACAACCGCGAATAAGCCTGGCGAAGGCAAATAAGGAACTCCACGCCGCTGGCGACCAGCGACGCGGAAAAGGAGCAATGTCATGTTTGATCTTGGTGCACCGGAACTGCTCATCATCCTGGTGATCGTCATCCTGCTCTTCGGAGTGGGGCGCATTGGCAAGATCGCCGGCGAACTGGGCAAGGGTATTCGCGAATTTCGCACGGGCCTGTCCGGCAAGGACGAGGAATCCTCTGCTGAGAAAGCTGCCGGCGCAGAAGCACCGCAGCCGTCATCCACAAAAGGCTAGATCCAGCCTGTGAGCACACAACAAGGCATCGATCCGAGGCCCCGGCGCGACTGGAGCAGTTACCTGCGCGCCCTGGGGAGCGCGCATCGCAAGGCCAGCGTTGAGCTGGCAACCTCGATGCCGCTGCTCCAACACCTGGACGAGCTGCGCCAGCGGCTGTTCCGGGCCTTCCTGGTGCTGGTCGTGACGACCGGGGCCAGCTTTGCCTTTGCACAGCAGTTGACCGATTACCTGGCGCGCCCCATCGGCGGGATCCATGCGCTGGTCTCCATTGAGATCACCGAGAACATCGGGATCTTCATGAAGGTTGCCCTGCTCTCGGGTTTCCTCTTTGCCATGCCGGTGATCGTGTATGAGATCCTGGCGTTCGTCCTGCCGGGACTGAAACCGAACGAGAAGAGGTGGCTGCTGCTGGTGGTGCCGCTGGCCGGGGTTCTGTTCGCCACGGGCGTGGCGTTCACCTGGTTCATCATGCTGCCGTCTGCGCTGCCCTTCCTGACTGGCTTCATGGGCATTACCACACAGGTCCGCCCGGAGAACTATTTCGAGTTCACCACGCGACTCATGTTCTGGATCGGTATCTGTTTCGAACTGCCGCTGGTGGTGATGTTCCTGGCAAAGCTGAAGTTCGTGACGGCCGGGCAGCTTGTCAAGTGGTGGCGCTATGCGATCGTTGTGACCGCGATCGTAGCGGCGGCGGTTACGCCAACTGTGGACCCGGTCAACATGGGCCTCGTGATGGCGCCTCTCATCGGGCTGTATGTGATCAGCATCGTGCTGGCGGCAATGGTAAACCGAGGCTAATATGGACATTTTTGGTATCGGAACCAACGAACTGCTTATCATCTTTGTATTGGCGGCCATTGTACTGGGGCCGGAGCGCCTGGCTCGTACCGCGCGTGAAATTGGGAAACTTATTCGCAACTTCAAGGCCTACTTCACATCACTATCGGAAGAGCTCAAGACCGAGCTGGACGTATTGGACGATCTGAAGAAGGCTGGGAACGACCTGAAGAAGCTCTAGGGCCGTTGCTATCACCCGGAGGGGTGATGGCCGAATGACCCGAGTTGGTGATGTCAGGGAAGCGCACGTTGAGTATGATGTGATTGGTCCGAATCCGTACTTTATCGCTTAATGCACCCCCTCCGATCTATCCAGCCTAAAGCCGAGCGCCAGGGCAGATAGACAAGTCTCAAGAACAAGAGACAAGGGTTGCCGGAGAAATCCGGCAGCCTCCCGAGACCCTCGAGGTCAAGTTGGAAAGGAGATACGGTCTTGCACGCTGCAGGGCTGTCTCCTTTGAGGCAGCCCTGTTTTCTTGGAGAGTGCCATGATCGATCTGGAAAACCTTCTCAAGATCTCGTCCAGCAGCCACGGTCATCTGTGCCCGCGCCAGATCCTCGGCGTGCGCATCGGCCTGGCCGGGATGGCTGCGCTTGGGTTTGAGGAGCCGCCCGCCGGAAAGCGTCTGCTCGTCATCCTGGAGACGGATGGCTGCTTCGCCGACGGCGTGATCGCTGCAACGTGTTGTACGGTCGGGCACCGCACGCTGCGCGTGGAGGATTACGGGAAGGCCGCGGCAACCTTCGTCGATACGGCAACCGGCCAGGCAGTGCGCGTTGCTCCCGCGCTCGATATCCGTGAACAGGCTGGTGCCAGCGAGCCCGAAGAACCGCGGCACTATTTCGCCCAGATGAAGGCCTATCGTATCCTGCCCGATGACAAGCTGCTGACGATCGGGCCGGTGCAACTGGAACCGCCCCTTGAACAGATCCTCAGCCAGCCCGGCATCCGGGTCAATTGTGCGGTATGCGGGGAGGAGATCATCAATGGCCGCGAAGTCGAGCGGGATGGGCTTTGTCTCTGCCGCGCTTGTGCCGGACAGGCCTACTACGGCGCGCCGCAGCCGGTGCGCGAGCTCGTCCGGGAATTGCGGTTCGCATGATCCAGGTCGTTCTCCATCGGGAGGGGCATTTTCCGGGTAGCGCCTATGTTGGTTGATCGCTTCGGCCGCACAGTCGATTATCTGCGCATCTCTCTGACGGACCGCTGCAACCTGCGGTGCGTTTATTGCATGCCGAAGGATGGCCTGCGCTGGCAGGCACTCGTCGACCAGTTATCGGTGGATGAGATCGCCCGCGTCGCGGAGGCAGCCGCCGCCTGTGGCGTGAAACGCATTCGCTTGACCGGCGGGGAGCCGCTCGTACACCCGCAGATCGTCGATCTGGTACGGAGGCTGGCGTCGATCTCCGGTATGGAGGAGATTAGTCTTACGACTAATGCCATGCTGCTGGCGCGGCTTGCACAACCGCTGGCAGATGCGGGTCTCAAGCGGGTCAACATCAGTCTGGACACACTGGAGGCCGGCAAGTTCCAGCGGATCACGCGCGGCGGGGAGATCGCTCGCGTTTGGAAGGGCATCGCGGCTGCCGAAGGTGCCGGGCTGCTGCCCATCAAGCTCAACACGGTGATCATCCGCGGGCTCAATTCGGATGAGCTGCTCGCTTTGGCACGGCTCACCCTGGAGAACGAGTGGCATGTTCGGTTCATCGAGCTCATGCCGATCGGGAATGTGCAGGATTGGGGTGAAGGATTTCCGCAGCCCGATGCGCGCTACCTTTCCGTACAGGAGATGAAACAGGCGCTCGCGGACCTGTGGTTACTGCCTGCCGACGGTCCGGCTGGCAATGGGCCCGCGCGGACGTTCCGCATCCCGGGCGGGCTGGGGACGGTAGGTTTCATCTCGCCGCTGGGCGATCATTTTTGCAGCACTTGCAACCGTCTTCGACTGACGGCGGATGGGAAACTGCGCCCATGCCTGGGCAGCTCCGACGAAGTCTCGGTCCGTGAGACCTTGCATTCCGGTCGTCCACTGGAGGACTGCTTTGAGCAGGCCATGGCGAGGAAGCCTCGGAGGCATGAGATGAGCCTCCAGATGCCCGTGGCCGCGGAACGCCGCATGAGCCAAATTGGGGGCTGAGCGTACCGCTTGCGCCGCTCCAAATGCAGTGTCACCAGAGCGCCTCACCAGCCGGTACTGCTTACTGCTTTTCCTCAGACGTGCTCAGCCGCCACATAGCCAAAGCAAAGAACAGGACTGCATACCCCACTAAAGCCGCGGCGGGGAGCAGGATGGAATGGAATCCCAGGCCCCGGGCGGTGATGTTCTCGAAGCCGTCCATGGCCCACGCAATGGGGGTTATGTGCCCGATCGCCTGAAAGGTTGCGCCGGTGACCTCCAGCGGAACCCAGGCGCCGCCCAGCCCGGCAAATACAAACATGAAGATGATCGAAAACACCGCCGCCTGTTCCTCGGAGCGCGCCAGGATCCCGATCAACAGGCCCAATGCAGCGATGCACACCGCCGCGCAGACTGCCACCAGCAGCGTGGCATTGGGCAGCCGCAGGTAATTTATCCTCAGGACGAACTGGCCGAAGATCATCAACAGCAGGAACTGCGCCAGTATCATGATCAGGATCGCCAGGTAGTGTCCAAGCACGATCTGGACGCGGTGCGTGGCGGTTGTCAGAAGGCGTTGGAAGGTACGCGACTTCCGTTCCGAGACGATCACCTGTGCGGCGGTCAACAGGCCGGCGATGGCGAATTGCAGCATCATTCCCGGACCGAAATGGGAGAGCACCCCGCCATCGCCGCTCGATTGTTCCACGCTGGGGCTGGTGAGCTCAACCACCTTGATGGGTGGATCATCCCAGGCTGCCAGACTCTGCTTCAGACCGTAAGCGAATGGCATGCGCTGGGAGTCGATCTGGTCGAGCAGTGTAGCAGTGCGCACCGCGCCGTCCAGACGGCTGACGAGAGCCAACAGCTCGGCCTGGACCGTTGTCCACGCGGCTGTGCCGGTGCTGGCGATCACGATCAGGCGGGCGGTCTTGTCCTCGAGCATGGCCTTGCCGTACCCGTTTGGGACGATGATGGCCGCTGCCAGCTTGTCGTCCGCGACCAGCTTATCCAGGTCGGCGGGTGAACGGGTGGAGTTCTCATCCAGCCGGATGACGTCGGACGCATCCAGGATGCCGCGCAGATCCCCGCTGATGCGGCTGCCGTCCTGATCCAGGTAGCCGACCGGCAGGCGCGGATCGGATGCTGTATGGCTGAAGGCTCCGAAGGCAAAGCCGAACAGGAACGTGAAGACGATCGGCATGATGATGAGGAACATGAACGTCTTGAAGTCACGCCGCAGTTGCAGCAGATCCTTCAAGGCGATGTCGAAAATGCGGATCATTCCCGTCCTAACCGTATCGCCGGTTGAAGCGCAGGATCCCGACGACGAAGAATAGGATCGCCCATGCCAGCATGACCAGGGTGGTGAACAGCACGGCGGAGAGCGGCGCCTGGCTGTCCATCGCCTGGAGCACGCCGCGGATGGCCCAGCCCTGCGGCACCAGGAGTGAGACCGTGTCGCCCATGCGGGAGGCTGAGGCGGAGTTGACGGCAAACACGCGGATCATGCCCAGCATGCCGGTTACGGTGAGAACGCCGCCGAAGACGGCGCCGCCCTGTTTGCTGCTTGTCACGAAGGACATTACGAAGATCCCAAATGAAGAGGCGGCCGCCACCAGCCCCGCTGCAGCCACTGCCATGGGCAGGGCCTCGCCCCATTGGATGCCAAAGATGTAGTGAGCGGCAAACAGCAGCACGATCACCTGGACGGAAACCGTCAGGAAGACGGATAGCAGCTTGCCGGTCAGGATGGTTGCCTGCGGGGTGGGTGTCGTGAAGAGGCGTGGCAGCGTGTGTCCTTCCTCCTCGCGCACGATGCTCTGGGCCGTGGTTGCGCCGGTATAGAAGGCATAGAAGACCATCATCCCGGCCATGATCGGGCTGATCATGCTCAACAACACGTTGCGGGTTGCGGCCTCCTTGCTCTCGGGGGCGCTCACCGGAGCGCGTACATCCAGAAGCTCGCCTTCGGGGTCGTCACTCTGCGCGACGGAGGTCTGCAGATACCCGTCGACGAGTTCAGGCGTCCGGCGCAGCTCTCCTGGATCAGCCTCGTCGAGAAAGACCTTCACGGCGATCTTGACGCCTGACATCGCATCCATGAAGCGGTTGAGAATCGAGTGCATGATGGCCGGACCGACGCTTTGGGTGGGATCCTGGTAGAACTGGATCTCTGCGTGCCCATTCTGGTCGGCGTACTGCTCCGAGAAGTTGGCAGGCACGATGATGGCCACTTGCGCCGTCTGGTTGTCCACGGCGGCACGCGCCGCGGTCGGGTCGGATGCCATGGAGACTTCGATCAAGTCGGCAAAGTCCGGGCTTTGCAGGACGTTGACGATCAAGTCGCCCATGGTCTTGGCCTTCTTACCGCCGGGGACGTTCTTGGGATTGACCTGGAACTTCGGCCCGCCCGCGTCCATGTTGGCGATGATGACCCTGGTGCGCGGCAGGCTGAATTCCCCGCTGCGGGCGATGTTCCCGAACATGAAATAGAACATGCCGGTCACGAGCAGCGGGATGCCAAACATGAAGACCAGCGCCGAGGTGGTGCGGAAGGAATGGGTCAGGTCCTTGAAGGCGATGTCGACGGCTTTCATGTGCGATCTCAGTCGCGCAGCGCGCGCCCGGTGAGGTGCAGGAAGACGGCTTCGAGGTTCGGCTCGCGGATATCCACCGAAGTGATGCGGGCGGAGAGGCGCGTTGCCACCTCGAACAGCCGCGGGAGCACGGTGTTGCTGTCATTCACCAGGACCGTGATCAGCCCCTCCTGCGCCGACAGGCTGCTCACGCCGTCGATGGCTTTCCATGCCTCCATCACTTTGGCTGTATCGGTGTTTAGAGATAGGTCGATGCGCGTCTGCTGGCCCACCAGCCGGACCAGCTCCTCGTGTGTGCCGCAAGCGACCAGCTTGCCGTGATCCATGATGGCGATATGATCCGAGAGCTCCTGGGATTCCTCCATATAATGGGTGGTGTAGAGCACCGTCATGCCCTGGTTCTTCAGCGCAATGACGCTATCCAGGATGTTGCGCCGTGACTGGGGATCGATACCCACGGTCGGCTCGTCCATGTAGACGACCTTGGGTTTGTGGAGCAGAGCCACGCCGATGTTCACGCGGCGTTTCATGCCGCCTGAGTATTTGCCAACCCGCTCCCGCGCTCGATCCGTCAGGCCAATTACTTCCAGCACCTCCTCCACGCGTTTGCGCAAAGCAGAGCCGCGCAGGCCGTACATTTTTCCCCAGAAGGTCAGGTTCTCGCGGGCCGTCAGGTCTTCGTAAACGGCGATCTCCTGCGGTACAACGCCCAATACAGACTTCACCCCCAGTGCATCCTCGCGTATGGAATGCCCGAGGACGTACGCGTCGCCGTGGTCGGGACGCAGCAGGCAGCAGAGCATCGAGATGGTGGTCGTCTTACCGGCGCCGTTCGGTCCCAGCAAGCTGAAGATCTCGCCTTGCTGTACCTGGAAGCTCACGCCCTGCACGGCGTGCGTCTCACCGAAGGCTTTTTGCAGGTCCTGGACCTGGATGGCAGGGGCAGAAGGGTCGAATGTCAGCGTAGTCAAGCTCCTCCGTTAATCATACTCCCGAGCGGGTAAAGCATGCCCCCCGGCGCAGGAGGCTGCCGTCCGGACGAACGGACGTGACATAAGGGCGCACAGCATGCAACCTCAGATTCGACAACCGGATGCGATGGTCTCGCAGTGCGCTGTAGGCGCGTGTGAAGAGGCCGGCGAAGATCGCGGCCATTCCGCTATCCGGCGGCCTAATGATTTGTATAGGTTGACATGATGGTCGTGAAGACGGCGGTCTCGGCCACGGGGTCAAAGCGCGGCGGAGGGGTCTCCATGACCTCGGGAACGACCGACCACAGCCAGAACGTCAGGCTGATGCATGCGTTGCCCTTGACCGTCGAGTAGGCTGTGAAGTCGCCTCGATGACTGGTTGCTCCTTCCGTCCATGTCTCCTTTAGGAAGGGTATCCCGTTGAACGTGACGTTCTCTGTATGGATCTGCGGATTAGGCCCCTGGCTTTGAGGGCTCTTGCAATAGCTCACATCCTCGACGACACTCACGTCCAGGTGTTTCTCAAGCAGGTTCGTGCCGGGCGTGAAGGGCAGATTGATACGCCCGCCGGTATCGCTCTGGCTCACGACCGTCGAATTGGGCGGATACTTGAAGCTAAACAAGTACCGTGTGTTGATCCACGTATTCCAACAGGATGTGTCGGTGCAGGAACTGACCTGCGTTGGCGTGGCGGTCGGAGGCGGGGTCTGTGTCGGGGTGGCTGTTGGGGTGGCGGTCGCAGGCGGGATCTGGGTGGCAGTGGCGGTTGGGGTCGGAGTTGGCGTTGATGTTGAGGCAGGTGGCGTGCTCGTTGCCGTTGCGGGCGGGCTGGACAGGGCAAAGGTTGACATGATCGTCGAGAACACGGCAGACTCAGCAGCCTTATCGTAGGCTGGCGGCGGGGTCAACATGACTCCCGGATCAATGGACTTCAGGACGAACGTCAGACTGATACAAGCATTGTTCGCGAAGGTGGAGTAGGCGGTTATGTCATAGAAATGGCCGGCAGTGCCCTCCATACCGAGCTCTTTCAAGAACTGAAGACCGTTGATCGTGATGTTCTGGGAGTCGGTCACCTGCCCGGCATTCGGACTCTTGCATGGATTGGCCCCTTCCACGACGGTGACATCAACCCATTTCCCCGAGAGGGTCGTGCCGCTGGTAAAGGGTAGATTGACGCGGACCGAATTGTCCGTCTGGTTTTCAATATTTTCAATAGTGGAGCCGGGCGGATACTTGAAGCTGAATGAATATTTGGCGTTTACATAGGTATTCCAACCGGTGGTATCCGTTCCTGTGGGGGTCGGGGTCGCGGTAGCAGCCGAACCTGAAACCCGGATGTCAACCCACCATGATTTTGTTCCGCCGTTCCCGAGGCCGAACCGGATGCCGCTTGCGTTCTGGAATTCCCAGTAACCCCGGTACGAGCCGGCTGTGCTGGGCGCAGCCAGGTTCAGCGACACGTCCACGGTCTGTCCTGGAGAGACTGTCTTTGGCATCGGAACCGAATCCGGCCCGCTCATTTTTTCTCCGACGTCAAAGACCATCGCATAGCCGGTCGTCCATGTGCAGCTGCCTATGTTCTTCAAGCGCCAGGTCTTCAAGAAGCCTGTTCCCGGTGCGAAGACCGTTCCATCCGGGACCGTTACGTCGGCAATGAATTGGGCGCGATCGCAGGATGCGGGAGGCAAGGTCGGAGTCCCGGTCTGGATCGGCGTGGGTGTGCCGGTCGCGGCCGGCGTGGCGGTGGGAGTGGAGGTGACCGTAGTACCCGAAACCTTGATATCGACCCACCACGATTTTGAGCCTTCGGCGCCCAATCCGAAGCGGATACCGTCCGCGTTCTGGAATTTCCAGTAGCCGCGATATGAGCCGGCCGTCGCCGGCGCAACCAGATTCACCGATACGTCCACGGTTTGTCCGGGCGCAGCGTTCTGGGGCAGATTCACAAAGTCCGGCCCGCCCATCTTCTCGCCCGTGTCGAAGACCATCCTGTAGGAAGTCGTCCACGTGCACGTACCGATGTTCTTCAACCGCCACGTCTTCAGAAAAGCGGTGCCGGGCAGGAACTTCGTCCCATCCGGGACGGTGACATCGGCGATGAATTGAGCCCGGTCGCAGGCGCTCGGAGGCTGCGACGTGGCGGCGATGGACACTCCGTTCACTACCCAGACGGAATCGACTCCGCCCGCATCCAGGAACTGGAGGTTCAGGATACCGCCGCTGACGGCTACATTGAACGTGCGGATCGCAAAGGTCCCGGTTGCGGTATCCACATCGGAGAGCATGACCGCTCCGTTTGCTTTGACGATCATATTGTCATGCGCGGCGTCCTGGTCGCCCATCGTGACGGTGACGGCGTAGTTGCCATTCGGCAGGTCAACCCGGAACGTTGGAGCCGAGGTGCCGCTCATCACAAAGTCGCGCTTGAGGGGATCGGATTGCGTGCTGCGGTCCACGGATTGGGCATTCGAGGGGCTGGTCCAGCCGAATCCGCCGGCGGTGTAGTTGGTCGCTTCTGTGACCTGGACGTAACCCGGAGCGATCGGCGATGAGGCGGTTCCAAAATCGAAGTTGCGGGCATTGGGAGGCGGCGGGGTGGGGCCGCCTGTAACGTTGATCTCCACCCACCAGGCTTTGTCGGCATTTGAACCGAGCCCGAACACGGCCCCGGATGCGTTGCTGAGCTTCCAGTAACCGATGTAATGCCCGACCGTGCCGGGTGCGGTCAGGTTCACAGTGAGGTCCACGGTCTGACCGGGCGGCACGTTGGTTGGCAGGCCAACGACAGAAGGCCCGCCCATTTGGGCGCCGGAGGAGAACACGAGCCCGTAGGAGGTCGTCCACGTGCAGGTGCCGATGTTCTTAAGCCGCCAGGTTTTCGTAAACGGAAGGCCGGGACCTATCCGGGTGCCGTCCGGGATGGTCACATCCGTGACGAACTGCGCCCAATCGCAGCGCACGGTGGTCTCCGGAGGCTGCGCACTCACGGCAGCGGTGGGAACCACGGATGATAACAGGACGGCCAAGAGCACCGCCAAACCAAGCATGCGTCTCGATCTCATGATATTCTCCTCTGTCATGAAAAGACATCGGCAAGGAGCGGCACCACAATACTCTAAACCAAGACAGCACGCCCCGATCCGTCTGCGCCATTCATAGTATATCCGTGCGGGGTATAGGATTCAATATGGACTGCCGCGCGCCCCTGGAACACGGAGAGAGGTCCGAACCACAGGAAGGCGGGCAGCGCTCAGAGACAGCCAGGAAGAATGGCTGCTGCGCATCCCGTTCGCGGCGTGGGTGGATATCAGCGGCGGTCGCAAGCCCCTGCTCACACTGCTAAGCCTCTCGGTGCTGGGCATGCTGGGTCTGACGCTGACCATCGTGCGCTTCTACCCGGCTGGCTTCACGCCCGGGATGTGTCCGCTGGTGATGCTGTTCGTGGCGCTCAGCGGGTGCGGCATCGCCACGTTCTCCGTGGGCATCGGGCAGGTCTCCTACTGGCATCCCAAGGCGAAACAGGGCAAAGCCCTCGGCATCTATGGCGGCGTGGGCAACCTGGCGCCGGGCATTTTCACGCTCATCCTGTCGCTGGCGCAGACGGCCCTGGGGTTGGCGGGCGCGTACCTGGCCTGGCTGGTCATCCTGATCGCCGGGACAGCGCTGTATTACGTGTACGGCATCAACGCGCCGTACTTCCAACTGCGCGGGCACGGGCTTGCGCCGGAGGAGGCACGACGGGCCGCCGCTGGGGTAGGGCAGGTGATGTTTCCGGCCGGCAATGTTAGAGAAAGCCTCGTGGCCTCCGCGCGCGTGTGGCAAACATGGGTCCTGGTCGCCATCTATTTCTCGACCTTCGGCGGGTTCATTGCCCTGACGTCCTGGCTCCCGACCTACTGGAAGTCGTTCATGGGCGCGCAGTCCGTCATGCTGGTCGGCGCGCTGACCGCTGCGTATTCGATCGCAGCTTTGCTATTCCGCGTTTGGGGCGGTTCGCTCTCGGACCGGCTGGGCGGGGAGCGGACGGTCATTATGGCGCTGGTTGCCATGCTGGCAGGCTCGATGGTGATGATCTTCTCGTACAACTTCGGCCTATCCATTGCGGCCGATTTGGTCATGGCGCTCGGCATGGGCGTAGCGAACGCTGCGGTGTTCAAGCTGGTGCCGAAGGAAGTCCCGCAGGCGGTGGGAGGCGCATCGGGCTGGGTTGGCGGGCTGGGCGCGTTCGGCGGCTTTGCCATCCCGCCCATCCTTGGCTATATCGTCAATGCGGCCGGGAAGAGCGGCTACGCCATCGGCTACGTGACCTATGTATTGTTGGCGCTCGTGTCGCTTGGCTTCACCTTCGCCCTCAGCCGCTCGGAGGTCCGTTCGGCCGCGCGGCAGGCCAGTGTGGGAGCGGACGCCGTCAAGTCGTGAACGCCTCACTACAACAATTGCTCGAGCTCTCGGCCGCGCGGCACACCCATCTGTGCCCGCGTCAGGTGCTGGGCGTACGGATCGGGCTGGCAGGGGCCGCCGCGCTGGAGCTGGAGCTACCGCGCGGTGACAAGTGTCTGCTCGTCATCCTCGAGACCGATGGCTGCTTCGCGGACGGCGTCGAAGTTGCCACCGGTTGCACGGTCGGTCACCAGACCCTGCGGATGGAAGATTACGGAAAGATCGCGGCGACCTTTGTCGATACAAGGACCGAGCAGGCCATCCGGATCTCACCTCAGCTCGATGTGCGCGAGAGAGCCGCAGCGCACGCGCGAGAGGAGGAGCGGCACTATTTCGCCCAGTTGCTCGCGTATCAATGCATGCCGGATGCGGAACTGCTCGATATTCGATCCGTCTGGCTGACCACCCCGGTGCATCAGATCGTGAGTCGACCCGGTGTTCGCCTGGCTTGCGACCGCTGCGGGGAAGAGGTTATCAACGAACGCTGGGTCCTGCTGGATGGCCGGCGATTGTGTCGTGCCTGCGCGGCCGGCGGCTACTACACATCCCTCGATGTCTCGGCGCAATTGGCCGCCCGTTAACCGAGGCCGGCAGGCTACTCAGATTCGATGCGGCTGACAGCGCAGATGGAACCGGGCGAGCGGTAGCGGCCCAGTTGGCCGGTTCCCGCTTCTCTGTGAGCCGATCTCGGATCTCTTCTAAGCCTCGGGTGTGTAGCCGTTCAGCAGGCCGACGCTCGTGAAGAAGATGACCGAGAGGCCGATGGCGATGTCGTTCCATTTCGCCGCACCGCTGGCCGCAAAGCCGAGCACGAATGGCGAGATAGCGAGCCAGGCGCCGAGCAGTTGATTGCCCCAGCCCGGATTGACCGAGCGCGCCGGGCGGAGCATGCGCAACCATGCCAGCGTCAGTATGGCGACGCCGACGATGAGCGCATCCCACAACGCCAGCGTGGCGGCTGCATAGCCCAGGAGGAACGGCGAAAGGAGCAGCCAGATACCAAAGCCGATATTCATCCCGCTGGCAAACCTTACAGATTCACGATCCACAACCACAATAACCTTCTTTCTTGGAGACCGAACCGAAGCACGAGGTGGGATTTGGTCGCGTTGAGACCTGTCTTCCTTCTCTCGTGCCTTTCCATGTCCGTGCCGCAATGCGCGAAAAGCGCCCGGCTCCCGTCTGTATTATCGGACGAGCCAGATAGTTATGACGGGCGCACAGGAATGCAGGCGGAGATGGATGTGGAATCAGCAAGGCTCGCTGTATCTATCGGGCCTTTGAGTTCGGCTTGGCGCACAGCGGATAGGTTGCGAGGCGTGCCCATCCGGTTGCGTTCGGGCAAAGGGATAGCTCTATTTCAAAGCGGCTCCGCACTCTTCAGCGCGTCTCGTTTTGGTT
>DATKAF010000044.1:0-2651 GCA_035498395.1 Anaerolineales bacterium | reverse complement strand
TCGACGGCGGGGGCGACCGCCGTGGGGAGCGCAAAGGAGAAGGGACGCAGGCAGTCACGAATATCACGCAGCGTGTCGCTCTCAAGCCCGTTACTACCAGCCCGACTCCCACACCGGGCGCCAGCCCTACGACCACGCCGTCGGCATCTTCCATCGTCATTGCTGCGGTTGGAGACATGCACTGCACCACGTCTGACTGCCAGGGCGTTGGCATTGACACGATGATCGCGCAGATCGGCCCGGCAGCCTTCTTCCCGGACGGCGACCAGGTGTTTAGCAACACAGCTAGCAACTTCAACAAATTCTACGATCCCTCGTTCGGGCAGTTCAAATCGATCTCCCACCCGGCGATCGGGAATTATGATGGCCTTACGGTTTACTATGATTACTGGAACGGGGCGGGCAATTCGACCGGGCGGGCAGGGCCGCGCAACAAGGGTTGGTATAGTTTCAGCAAGGGCTCCTGGCAATTCGTGGTCCTGAATTCGAATTGCATTTCGGGCAATACGAGCCAGGTGAGCTGTCAGCCCGGCTCGGAGCAGATCAACTGGCTGCAATCGGATCTGGCATCGCACAGCAACAAATGCACCATCGCGTTCATGCACATTCCATACTACACGTCCGGCAGTCGGCAATTTCCTGCCCTTCAGGCCATTTTCCAAACCCTGTACGACCACCACGTGGACGTCCTGATCACCGGCCACATCCATGATTACCAGCGGTTCTATCCTCAGGATGGCAGCGGCAACCAGGTGGCTGACGGCGTGACCGAGTTCGTTGTGGGGACAGGTGGCGGGACGCTGGCCAGCGCCGGCAATACGCCAACAGCGCCGAACGAGGCGGTCCTGATCGGACATGCCTTCGGCGTGCTGAAGATGAACCTGCTCTCGGGCAGCTACAATTATCAGTTCCTGCCCGCCCCCGGATCATCAGGCAGCGATTCAGGCAGCGGCACCTGCCATTAGCCATGCCCCGGAGATGCATCCCGCTATATCGCGCGCACCGCTCGCCATAAGGCTGACGTAACAAGGGAGCCTTCCGGAATGGAAGGCTCTTCTATTTGCCGGCGTCCGGTCTACGGACAGATGGCCCGGCATCAGCCGCACCGCGGTGCTAGCTTGACCAGTCATCAAGGCCGATACCGCCTATAGAAAAGCCGCCCGAAGGCGGCTCAGAGCTGGGGCGTAGGGTTTCGAACCCCAAACTTCACATCCAGAGTGTGACGTGATACCGTTTCACCACGCCCCAAGGTCTGCCTGAATTACTGGCGGGCGCTATTCTATCATGGGCGCATCACCCCCGCAAGGGCTCATACCCCACTGAAGACTGATAACTGCGTACTAACGACTGCTCACTGCTTCCGCGCTGCGCGCCGCGTGTTGTCTTCTATGTCCAGCATCATCAGCAGCCCCTTGGACACCGCCTGCATGGCGGCGAAATAGAGTACCCCGTGAAGCGGTCGTTCTATGATGAATAACAGCTGCTGCGCCACGTCGGTGAAGCCCATCGGCATGATGAGGTGCCGGGCGTATTGCAGGCCCCAGATGCCCAGGCTCAGTACGACGTCCCACAGGTAGATGGCAGCCACCACCCACGACAGGATCGCCAGCCAGCGCGCCATGCGCATTACAGTATCGCGATCAAAGTACGTTCCCATGAACTTCTTATCGGGTTCGGACATCCTCGCTCCTCAACACATCAAGACATCTTTTCCAGCTCATGTACCGCGGCACGAACGCGCTTTAAAACCGTGTTCTGACCGATGACCTCCATGCTCTCAAATAAGGGCGGACTGACCCTTTGCCCGGTCACGGCTGTGCGCAGGATCCCGAAGACCTGCCCCGCGGAAAGACCGGACTCCTCCACTAGGTTCCGCATCGGTAGTTCGGCATTTGCAGCCGTAAAGGGACGCACCTCCTCCAGTGCGCGCAAGGATCGCCTGGCCGCATCGAGCGCCTGAGCAGACGTCAAGCCCTTGGGAACCAAGTCCGCAGGATCCGGCTGGACATCCGCGCGGAAGAAGAAGCCGGCCATGTCAACCACATCACCGAGCGTGGTGAGCCGCACCTTTACCAGCGGAGCGACCTTCATCAGCAGATCGTCCTCAACGTGCAGTCCTGCCCTGACCAGGAAGGGTCTCATGCTGCCGGCCAGATCGGCGTCGGACAGCATGCGGATATGGGTGCCGTTGAAGTGGTCGAGCTTGGCGAAGTTGATCGCGGCGGGCGAAGCCGTCAGATGATCCAGATCGAAGCGCTCGATCATGTCCTTCACGGTCAAGACATCGTCCTCGGGAACGCCCCAGCCCATCAGAGCGATCCAATTCAACACGCCTTCCGGGATGAAGCCCAGGTCCTGCATGTCCTTGACGAAGACGGAGTACCCGTCCTTGATCAGGTCCGCCGCATCCCGCTTGGCAAGTTTGCCCTTGCCGCTCGGCTTCAAGAACAGCGAGAGGTGGACCCATACCGGCTCTTCCCAGCCAAAAGCCCGGACCACATTGACGTGCAGCGGGAAGGTGCTGAGCCACTCGGCGCCCCGCAGTACGTGTGTGATCTGCATCAGGTGGTCGTCCACCATCGCGGCCAGGTGATAGGTCGGCAGCCCGTCGGATTTGAGCAGGACGTAGTCGTCGATGTTCTTGTTCTCGA
>DATKAF010000043.1:0-16640 GCA_035498395.1 Anaerolineales bacterium | reverse complement strand
GGGCAAGCGCCGGTTCGTAAGGATCAAGTGAATGGCAAGCCCGGCTCCATGTGAGCCAGGCTTATGTTTCTTGCGTGGAGTGTTCTAACTCCATCATGCGCACGAAGACTTCGGCGATGCGCGGATCAAAGAGGGTGCCGGCCTGCTCGCGTATGTAGTTCAGGACCTTCTGGCGCGGCCATGCTTTCCGATAGGAGCGGTCGGATAGCAGCGCATCCCAAACATCCACGATACTGAAGACGCGCGCTGCGAGCGGGATCTCGTCACCGATGAGGCCGCGGGGATATCCCTTGCCGTCCCACCGTTCATGGTGGCAATAGGGCACTTCAATGGCCGGGCGAAGATAGGCGATCGGATACAGAAGATCGAACGCATATTGGGGGTGCCGCCTCAACTGCTCCCACTCCTTCTTGTTGAGCGGCGTCTTCTTGTGCAGGATCCGGTCCGGCACGCCCATCTTCCCGATATCGTGGACGAGTACGCCCCGTCGCAAGTGGATCAGCTGGTCGTCGTCCCGTATCCCTACCTGGCGCGCCAGTTTCAGCGTCAGGTCGGCAACGCGCCGGGTATGGCCCTGCGTCTCCTTGTCACGGAGCTCGAGCGCGTTGCCCCAGCCCTCCAGTGTGGTGTCATACGCCCTGGACAGTTCCTCGTTGCTGCGCTCAAGGCTCATGAACAGGCCCGCATTGTCGATGGCTGCCGCGGCCTGGTGCGCAAACGTCTGGGCCAGTGCCGCGTCGTTCTCGTTGAAGGCACAGGGGCTGTTGCTGTCGAGGGTTATGTATCCCATGATCTGGCCGCGGGCGATCAGCGGCACCCCGAGCCAGCCGTGCGTGTGATCGGTGCCGGCCCATCGCTCGAATCGTGGGTCCAGTTGGGCGTCTTCCACGATGACTGCTTTTCCGCTTCGCTGGATCGAACGGAATAGCTGGTTGGACGCCGGGAAAAGCTGCCCGATGGCAAGCTGCGGGTTCTGCAACCCTTTTGCGGCGCGTATGCGCACCTGGTTGCCTTCCAGCAGGAACATCGCTGCGCTGTCGTACGGGGTGACTTGCTTCAACGCAACCAGGATCGTCTCGAGCACCTCCTCCACGTCCAGGGAAGAAGTCACGGCGGTCGCGGCGACCTGCAGATTCTCCGCCTCCTCACGCCGTCGCCGCTCCGACTGGAACAGCCGCGCGTTCTCAATCGCCACGGCTGCCTGCTGTGCAAGGCTGCTCAGAAAGACCAGCTCTGTGGATTTAAACTCGCGGTCGGCGCCGGTGCGCCAGACCACAAGCAGCCCTGTGAGCTGCTCCTTGCTCAGGATTGGCACCCCCATGAAATGTTCCAGCGGGTCCACTCCGGTACCGGCTACCGTCAATGCGCGCGGGTCCGAAGGCGCGTAGTTCACGATCTCCCCAACTTTGCTGAGTGCGATGTCGCCGCTGATACCTCGCCCGAGCGGGACCGGATCGTTCTTGACCTCCTCGGAATCGATACCCTTGGCCGCCACGGCGTGGAGCTGCTCATCCGCCGCCTCGTAAATGTAGACCGCGCTGGTCTCCGCGTTCAGTAAGTCCTGCGCGTAGGCTGCAATCCGATCGAGAACAAGGTCCAGTTGAAGGGTCGCCGATATGTCTCGTCCAACTTCAGCGATCGCGGCTGCTTCCTGCGCCCGCCGGCTCGTCTCTCGGAGGAGTCTGCTTGCCTCAATCGAGATCGATGTCTGGTGCGCGATGCTGATCAGGAAATTCAGCTCCGACTCGTTGAACAGTCCGTCTGTGCGCAGCCTCCAGGCGTTGATGGCGCCCACCGGCTTGCCCCGCAGGATGAGCGCCGATGACATCATAGTCTCCTGCTCGCCGTCCTCCACCGGAGTCCCTGGCACCGTCTTGGTTCTCGGATCATGCCGGGTATCGTTGATGATCTCCGAGGTGCCTCTCGCCACGATGCTGCCGGTAATGCCCTCGCCGATCTTCAGCGAATGGGAAAGAAGCTGGTCTGCGTACGTGCCTTGCGCCGATACGACCTTGACAGTCTCGTTGTTGCTCTGCAGCAGGTAGATGGCTACGTGGCTCGCTTTGAGCAGCACCATCGTCCGCCGCGCAACGTTGTCCAGCGCGTGCTGCAGCTCCTCCGTCATCGCAAATTCGTTGGCGATGTCGGCCAGCGCCTGGATAATGCGCGTCCGGCTCCGCTCCTCCTGGAAGCCTCGTGCATTCTCAATGGCGATGGCAGCCTGATTCGCAAAGATCTGGATCAGCGCGGCATGGTCTGCCGTGTAGAAGCCCGGCGTCTCGCTGTCCATGTTCAGGTATCCGATCACCCGATCCTGAGCGATCATCGGCACGCCCATCCAGCCTCGGATGTACTCCGTCCCCGGGATCTTCTCGAAGCGCGGCTCCTCCCGTACATCCGCGATGATGACCGGCTTGCGGTAGTCCTCGCCCCATGCAGACAGATTGACCGGCGAAACTCTGCCGATGAATGAATGCTCCTTGGGAAGGCCGCGCGCGGCCGCGATCCGCGTATGCCCATCCTCGACCAGTTCGATCGATGCGCTGGTGAACGGGACGAGCTGTGAAAGGGACTGTAGGATGATCTCGAACAGCTCATCCAGCTCGATCGTGCTGGCCAATGCCGCCGTCGCCCGGCGCAGGTTCTCGGCCTCCAGCCGCTGCTGTGTCTCGCTTGCCAGCAGGCGCATCCTCTCGATCGAGTTCCCCAGCATGCCCGCGATGGTCGTCAGCAGCCGCTCGTCCTCCTCGTCGAATGCCTCCGGCATCCGGCTCTCGACGTTGAACGCACCGATCACCCGTTCGTTAACCCGGATCGGCACGCAGATCTCCGATTGAATCCCCTGAGTGGCCTCCACGTAGTCCGCGCTCTGCGTCACATCGCCTACTCGTATCGGCTGGCCGCTGCTTGCCACACGGCCGGTGATGCCCACCGTCAATGGCATCTCGCGCATGGTCGTTCCGAATGTTGCACCCCAATAAGACCCGTCCGGCCGCAGGGCCGTTCTGGCCTCGTTCAGCAGGAATACGCCGCAGTTGTCCGGGTAGAGCATCCCGCTCACGACCTGCGTCGTACGTTTGATGACCTCGTCCTCGCTGTTGCTCTCGGAGCCGGCCATTGCCACGGCATGCAGCACCGTCAGTTCAGCCAGACGCTGCTGCAGGTCCTCATCCGTCTTCTTGCGATCGGTGATGTCGGTCAGCGCTCCCACGATGCTCACCGTCTCGCCGTCTCGCACCACAGGCGTCTCGCGGACTTCCACCCACACGTGCCGGCCATCCTTCGCCCGCAACTGCAACACGTAGGATTCCTGGGCAATGCCCGTTTCGATCGCCTTCTCGGTCAGCTCGACCGCCCGGCGGTTCATGGGATGGTCCGTCAAGATCTGGGCCCACGTGCGCTGGATCTCATCGGGGCGGTAGCCCAGGATCTGCAGCACCTGGCCGCTCACGTACGTCATCACATAGTCCGGCGAGTGCGAGTAATAGATGTTCTGCGTATGGTCCACGATGGCGCGCAGTCGCTCCTCGTTTGCCCGTAATGCTTCCTCGGCGCGCTTTTGCGCGGTCAGGTCGCGCATGGCGATCTGCATGGCCGGCTTCTTCTGGTAGGTGAACGGGTACGCGATGACCTCCACCGTGATGGGGCAGCCGTCGCGTCGCATAAACTTCTCCTGCAGCGGCTTCAGCTCGCCGTTGCCTCGCGTCTGGAGGTCCTTGAGTCTCTTGAGAACTGCCGCCCGCGAATCCCGGTGGACGAATTCGATGATCGAAAAGCCGATCAGCTCGCCGGCGTTCGCCGCGCCCAGCAGGCGGACGGCTGCCTCGTTCACGTACACCAGTTGTCCGTCGCTATGCACCACGATCGCATAAGGAGAGTTCTCGACGAGCAGCCGATATTGCTCCTCGCTGGACCGCAGCTCTTCGTCCACGCGCTTTCGCTCCGTGATGTCCCGGTAGTTTGCGACCAGCGCACCGATATCCGGGTGGTCCAGCCGGTTGCTGAGGATGATCTCCAGCCAGCGGTAGCGCCCGTCCTTGTGCTGCATCCGGACTACGGTCGTCACCACGTGATCGGGGAAAGCTAGGATCTCGCCGTACGCCCGCATCAGCGCCTGCGCGTCGTCCGGGTGGACGTAGTTCCCGGCATCGCGGCCGTACACTTCCTCGGGCTCGTAGCCGAGGATTCGCGTAATGGCAGGGCTCTCGTAAATGACCATGCCATCGCGTGAGTAGAGCGCCGTTCCGTCGATGCTGTTCTCGATCAGAACCTGGAACCGCGCTTGCTCTTTCGCCAGCGTGCGCTCCATCAGCAGTCGTGCCGTGATGTCCTCGACCAGTGCCTGGGTGGCCGGCAGGCCCCGGTACTGCACCGGCGCCAGCGTCAGGAGGGCATCATAGGTGCTGCCATCTTTTCGCTTGAATTGAACGTGTTCCTTGGTAACGGGCTTCCCGGCGCGCGCCATCTGAAGGATGCGTGCCCGATCGCGGCGTCTCGCATAGAGCTTGTCGACAGACTGCAACTCCTCGATATCGTCGCGTGTGTAGCCGCCCGGCTCCAGGATCGCGTCGTTGAAGGCCAGGATCCTTCCTCTCCGGTCAATCACACCGATCCCAATCGGCGCGCCTTCGAACAGAAGTCGATACTGCTGCTCATGCTCGAGGAGTGCCGTCTCCGAGTTCTTGTGGGTCGTGATATCGCTGACGAAGCCTTCGATGTACGACACGCCCCCGGCCGTGTCTTTCACCGTGCGCGCGGTCGTGGAGGTCCAGATGATCGTGCCGTTCTTGCGCCGGTGCTGTGCCTCGAAGTTCTCGATGCGCTCATGCCGCAGCAGGTTGTTGCGATACTGATCGAACATGCGCGGCTCGACGTGCAGTTGCATACCCGCATCCGTGACCGTCTCCAGCATTTCCTGCGGCGAATCGTAGCCATACATCCTAGCCAACGCCGGATTGACCTCCAGGTACCTACCTTGCAGGTCGGAGTGAAAGATCCCCTCCAGCGCCTCGCCGAACACGCGCTCGAATTCCCGTTCCGCGTCTTCGCGGATCCGGTTCTCACGCGACAGGTAGTACAGCATGAAAGCGGCCGACCCGATCACGAACAGCCAGCCCTTGTAGGTCTGTATGATAGTTAGCTCAACAGGGGAGCGAACGAATGCCGCCAGTACGCGGTCGGAGAGCGCGATCCAGACCACCCCGATCAAGAGATACCAGATCACGGCGCGCGCAGCTAGAGGTAATCGACGGAACTTCATTCCAGCATGGGCAGCCAGATGCCCGCCCGATGGGGATTCTAGTCCAACCAGCCCGCAAAACCGCCGTGTTCGACCTGTTTAATATGGAGTGGCAAGCTAATTTACCCTACCCGCCGGGCCGCTCCAGGCAGCAAAAAAGCGAGCCTGGAGACTCGCTTGAGAGGCGTCGACGGGATTCGAACCCGTGATGAGGGTTTTGCAGACCCTTGCCTTACCACTTGGCCACGACGCCAGGTCAAAAAAAACTAGAGCGGGCGATGGGATTCGAACCCACGACCTTCTCCTTGGCAAGGAGACGTTCTACCACTGAACCACGCCCGCAGGTCTTGGCCGTTCTGGCTGGCCGAGAGTGCCGAGACCCAGGATCGAACTGGGGACACCGCGATTTTCAGTCGCGTGCTCTACCAACTGAGCTATCTCGGCCAGAATTTGGCTGTTAAGCGTGCGGAATTTTACTAGACCCGCAGGGTATTGTCAAGCAAACCCCTGGGGATCACCACTTCCGGCCTGAATCTTCCATTGGTGGCGCCGCCTCTCCACTTTCCGACTTACAAAGCTCGAATGCCCGTCCCTTGACCCGGCTCCAGCGCCGCACTACAATTCCAACCCGCTGCCATGTTTGAGAATCTCAGCAAGCGTCTGAATGGCGTCTTTGACCAGCTTCGCCGAAGGGGCAAGCTGTCCGAGGCCGATGTCGATGCCGCCATGCGTGAGGTACGCCTCGCGCTTCTGGAAGCCGATGTCCACTTCAGCGTGGTCAAGATGCTGATTGCCCGCATTCGCGAGCGTGCCGTGGGAGCCGAGGTCTCCCGGGCATTGAACCCCGGCCAGCAGGTCATCAAGATCGTGAACGAAGAACTGATCGCTACGCTCGGCGAGCCTGCGCCGCTGAACCTCGCCGGTCCCCGCCCGCGCACGATCATGCTGATGGGTCTCCAGGGCTCCGGCAAGACCACCACCGCCGGCAAGCTGGCCCGGCTACTTCGCTCGAAGGGCGAGCGCGTCATGCTGGTTGCGGCCGATCCGTACCGGCCGGCTGCCATTCAGCAGTTGCAGCAGCTTGGCGAGCGTCTAGATATCCCCGTGGAATCTGAGGCGAACGTTCAGCCGCCCGACCTGGCCCGCCGCGCCTACGAGAAGGGGGAAAAGGGCGGCTTCGGCGTGATCATCCTGGATACTGCCGGTCGCTCGCAGCTTGATGCCCCGCTGATGGATGAGCTGAAATCCATCGCCGCGCGCGTGCCGCCCGTCGAGTCCCTGCTGGTTGTCGATTCCATGATTGGCCAGGAAGCGGTCAACATTGCCCAGGCCTTCCGCGATAATGTCCCTCTAACGGGCCTCATCATGACCAAGATGGACGGCGATTCGCGCGGCGGCGCTGCCATCTCCATCCGTTCCGTGACCGGCGTGCCGATCAAGTTCATCGGTACCGGCGAGAAGCTGGATGCGCTGGAGACGTACGACCCCGACCGTCTTGCATCCCGCATCCTCGGCATGGGCGACGTCATCGGCCTCATCGAAAAGGCGGAAGCCGCCTTCGAGGCGGAAACAGCCCAGAAGCAGGCAGACCGCCTCGTCAAGGGCCAGTTCACCTTCGAGGATTGGCTCGAACAGATGAAGCAGGTCAAGAAGATGGGTCCGCTCAGCCAGATCATGGATATGCTGCCCGGCCAGTTGGGTCAGGCTGCCCGCCAAGCCGACCCCGCGGAAATGGAGCGGGGGATGAAGCAGTCCGAGGCCATCATTTTCTCGATGACGCTCCAGGAGCGCCGCAACCCGGACTTGCTGAATGCCTCACGACGCCGCCGCATCGCGGCCGGTGCGGGCGTCCAGGTGCAGGACGTGAACCGGCTGGTCAAGCAGTTCCGCGAGGCGCAGAAGCTCGTGAAGACGCTCCAGCGCAGCGGCGGTCGCGGCTTTCCCAATCTGTTCGGCTAGGCACTGCTCTCCGCTTCGATCCCCGCTGCCCGCTAGCGTTCCTTCCTCTCGTACAGCTTGCTGACCGCTGTGCTGATGGACTCATCCAGCCACCACTCGTAGCGTTGACTCCTTCGGCCGCGTTTCCCAGCCTTGCGGGTTAGAACGAACTCCATCCGCAATTCTCCGCCCTCTCTTCACATTTGCTTCACAACCCAGGCCTATACTCCTGGCTGTAATCAGAAAAGGAGTGAAAATGGACGGAAAAGTGTGGTTTCGCATCCTGGCCGGGTTGGTGCTGCTTGCCGCGTTAGCAGGCATCGCCTTCTTTGCCTACAACGCGGGTGTGGCGGCCCAGCTGCCCGCGCAGCCCGCTGCAAGTGGTCAGCCGCCGGTACCTTACTACGGCTACCCGTACTGGCACCCATTCCAGTTCTATAGCCCGTTCTTTGGCTGCTTTGCCGCGCTGTTCGCGCTCTTCCTGATCTTCCTTGCCTTCCGCGCGTTCAGCTTCATGCTCTGGGGACCTCGCGCGGGGCGGTGGGGCTACAGGCATCACGGCTGGCGCCACGGCTGGGATGAGGAGAATGGTGTTCCATCCATGTTCCGCGAATGGCACGACCGTGCCCACGGCCAGCCACCTCAGGAGGCGCAGAAAAACGGTTGAGCATACGCCTTGTGACCGATCAGACCTCCGAAGCCCGGCGAACTTCGGAGGTCTGATCACCTGTCGTCGCAGGCAGACTGCTGGTGGAAAGGGTAGAATAGCCCCAGTCCCTTCCGGCCTCCCCCCATTTTCCATTTCCGATTTCCTGCTGCCTATTCTCTGCTCACGGCTCACTGCTCATCAATCGTCAATCGTAAAGCTCCCATGTCCCGCCACATCCTCGTCGTAGAGGACGAACCCAAGATCAGCCAGCTCGTCCGCGATTATCTGGAGCGCGCTGGATACGAGGTCCGGGTCGCACAGGATGGCCGGACGGCGCTGTCGCATGCCCGTACCGATAAGCCCGATCTCATCGTGCTGGACCTGGGTCTGCCTCAGATGGATGGCCTGGATTTCACCCGCGAGCTCCGCAAGTCTTCCAATGTTCCCATTGTGATGCTCACAGCGCGCTCGGAAGAGAGCGACAAACTGATCGGACTCGAGCTCGGAGCGGACGACTACATTACCAAGCCGTTCAGCCCGAAGGAATTGGTCGCCCGCGTGCGCGTGATCTTCCGCCGCATGGACAATGTGAGCAGCGCAGGCCGGGAGGTCATCCGGATCGCCGATCTGACCCTTGACACCGGGCGCATGAGCGCAAGCATTGAAGGACGCGACATCGAAGAGCTTACACCGACCGAGTTTGAGTTGCTTGCTGCGCTTGCCGCGCAGCCGGGGCGCGTCTTCTCCCGGGCGCAGTTGCTGGAGACCATCCACGGCGTGGCGTTCGAGTCGTATGAGCGCGCCATAGATGCCCACGTCAAGAACATCCGGCGCAAGATCGAAGTGAAGCCGGCCGAACCGCGCTACATCGTCACGGTGTACGGCGTCGGCTACAAGTTCTCGGACAAGTAATTCAGATGCATCATCGAGATTTCCCGCGCTTTCGACGCCGCGACCGGCATGGCAGTCAGGAGACGGTGGGGGAGGAACAGGCCTCGCCGTCTGGCTCGGAAGAGTGGCGCGAGCACCTCGCAAGCTTGCGTCCCGCCTGGTGGCCGGAGAACGAGCCCTGGCCACCACAGCGGCACTACTGGCGGCGGGGTACCCACCGGCCATTCATGCGCCGCCTGGGATGCGTCTTTTTGCTTCTCAACTTCATCGGCGCGGTCTTCTTCGTCGGCGTGGTATTGCTCGTCCTGAACGGGCTCGGCGTTGGCACCAGCGCGGTCCGCAGCTTCCAGTGGGTTGCTCCGATCGCAGGCGCGCTGCTGGCGGCGCTGGTCACGATGGTGGTTGTTGCTGGGGCAAGTCTCCGTCGTTTCTCCGCTCCGCTTGATGAAATGTTGGATGCCTCGCATCGCCTTGCCGAAGGAGACTACTCGGCGCGGGTTGCCATCCGCGGCCCCTCCGAAGTACGCTCCCTGGCCTCTGCCTTCAATTCCATGGCTGAGCGTTTGCATGCGCACGAGACTCAGCGCCGCTCCATGCTGGCCGACATTACTCATGAGCTGCGCACTCCTCTGACGGTCATGCAGGGCAACATCGAGGGAATGTTGGATGGGATCTATCCGCCAGATGCCGCGCGGCTTGGAGCTCTGCTGGAAGAGATCCATGTGCTCTCGCGCCTCACCGATGACCTGCGCACGCTCTCCATGGCCGAGAGCGGCACGCTGGAGCTAAAGCGCGAGCAGACCGATTTGACGGCGCTTGCCCGGGATGCCGTTGCCGCGTTCCAATCACAGGCTGAATCCAGCGGAGTCCGCCTGGAACTCTCCGCGCCGGACGCCGACCTGCTCATGAATATCGACCCGGAGCGCATCCGGCAGGTGCTGGGCAACCTCGTCTCGAATGCCCTCCGCTACTCCCCGCGTGGCACGGCCGTCCGAGTCGTCCTCGCACAAGAAGCCGGCTCTGCCAGGGTGTCCGTCGTGGACAGCGGACCCGGCATTTCCTCTGCCGATCTTCCTCACGTTTTTGACCGCTATTTCAAGACCGCTGACTCCCGCGGCATGGGCCTGGGACTGTCGATTGCCAGGTATATTGTCGAGGCGCACGGCGGAACGATCATGGCAGAAAGCGCCGCAGGCGCCGGCACCACCTTCTCATTTGCGCTTCCCGGATAATTCTCTGGTAAAATAGGCGCTTGTGGGTTTTGGGCTTTCGAGGCGTTTCCTTTCAACGCACCCCTCTCTCGTCTGCTTAGGCCACCAACTTGACAATGTCGCACGGATGGCGATGCGTGGTCTGCCGTGTCGTGTGTGCCGGTGACGTTGTCCATCGTACCCAAATTGGACTGAAGGAGAACGTCTTCAATGGTTCGTATCCGCTTTCGTCGCATTGGTTTGAAGGGCCAACCTTCCTACCGTATCGTGGCGGCCGACAAGGAAGCCGCCCGTGACGGCCGCTTCCTCGAGATCCTAGGCTTCTACAACCCTCGCACGGAACCCTCGACCCTGAATATCAAGGAAGACCGTGTCTATCATTGGATGAAGAACGGGGCCCTGCCGACCGAGTCGGTGGCGCAGGTCTTCAAGACCTCCGGCCTGTTGGACCGCTTCGAGCGCTACAAGAAGGGCGAGGCCGTCGAGGCGTTGCTGCAGGAAGCCGCAGACGCATCCGCCAAGCGCGCCGCTCCGGCCAAGACCCGCAGGAACTAGCTTCGCCGGGAACGGCGGCTGAGGCACCATGAAGGAACTGATCGAGTTCATCGCAAAGTCGCTCGTGGACCACCCCGACCAGGTCGAGGTGCGCAGCTTCGGCGGCGGGGATCGCATCCGCCTCGAGTTGAGCGTCGCCAAGGACGATATGGGCCGCGTGATCGGCAAGAGCGGCAAGGTCGCCAACTCCATTCGCACGCTGCTGCGTGTGGCTGCCGAGCGCGAAGGCAAGCAGGCCACGCTGGATGTGGTCGAGCCGGAATAATGACCTCCCGGAAAGCACCAGAAAGTGCCGGTTCAGGCTCGCCATCCGCTGGTGAGCCTGAATATTTAGTAGTGGGTTCTCTCCGGCGCGCTCATGGCGTGCGCGGCGAGATGGTCATGGAAGTGCTGACTGATTTTCCGGAGCGCCTCATGCCGGGCACAAAGGTGTTCGTCGGCCCCTCCCATCGCTCGATGGTCATTGCCGGCACGCGTTCGCATAGTGAAGGCCTGCTGATCAAGTTCGATCATGTCGATAATCCTGAAGAGGCTGGCCGCTGCCGGAATCAGATGGTCTACGTCACCACTTCGGACCGCCCGCCCCTGCCGGAGGGGCAGTACTACGAGCATCAGGTGATCGGCTTCTCGGTCATCGACGACGACTCCGGCGTGTCGATCGGGAGCCTGAGCGGTATCATGCGCACCGGCGCGAACGACATCTACGTGGTTGCGCGCCCCGGCGGCGGCGAGGTTCTCCTGCCGGTGATCGCCTCGGTCGTGCTCAGTATCGACGCGCAGTCACGTACCATCCACGTTCATCTCCTGCCCGGCCTCGTCGAGGACGCGGAGACCTAATTCTTCTAGTCACCGTTTGGCCGGGCGTTAGACCTCCATAACCTTGCCCATGGATGACAAGCCATATTGGGTAGCCTTTAATCTGGTACGCGGCATCGGAGCCGTCCGCATGCAGGCCCTCATTGACCGCTTCGGCGACGCGGCTTCCGCATGGCGCGCCGACCCCGCCGAGCTCCGCGACTGCGGCCTAAGCCAGAAGATCGTCGAGCGCCTCCTGGAGCTGCGCAGCACGCTTGACTTGACGCAACTCTCGGAGCGTATTTCCGCCCAGGGTATTCACGTTATCACTTGTCAGGATGACACCTATCCTGCCCGACTCAAGGAGATCGAGCAGCCGCCGCCGTTGCTGTATGTGCGCGGCGAACTGCTCCCGGAGGATG
The DNA here is from genome assembly GCA_035498395.1 of Anaerolineales bacterium. Lineage (GTDB taxonomy): Bacteria > Chloroflexota > Anaerolineae > Anaerolineales > Villigracilaceae > Fen-1038. The sequence goes on along the minus strand of DATKAF010000043.1, from coordinate 4,940 downwards.
ATTTTTCAGTTGCCATTGTCGGGACGCGGCGGATCACCCCGTACGGCCGGCAGGTGACCGAGGAGTTGGCAGGCTTCCTGGCATCGAATGGCATCACCGTGATCAGCGGTCTGGCACGCGGCGTGGATGCGGCGGCGCATACGGCGGCTCTGCGGGCTGGCGGCAGGACACTGGCGGTACTGGGCAGCGGCGTGGATCGGATCTATCCTCCGGAGAACCGGGCGCTTGCTGACCAAATGATGGCCCGCGGCGCCATCGTGAGCGATTATCCGATCGGTACCGCGCCCGAAGCCAGTAATTTTCCGCCGCGCAACCGCATCATATCCGGGCTCTCCCTGGCAGTTGTCGTGATCGAGGCGGGCGAGACCAGCGGCGCGCTCATCACCGCTGAGTTTGCCGCAGAACAGGGCCGGGAGGTCTTCGCCGTGCCGGGGAGCATCCTTGCGCCGCAGAGCAAAGGAACCAACAAGCTGATCCAGACCGGAGCGCTGCCGCTCCTCACGCCGGATGACCTGCTGCAAGCCCTCAACCTCAGCCGCGTGAGCGAACAGAAGGCAGCGCGACAGTTGCTGCCCGCCGACGAAGTGGAGAGGCAATTGCTGTCGGCGCTTGGCGCGGAGCCGCTGCACGTGGACGACCTCCGCAGCCAGACGGGTCTGCCGGTCGAGAAGGTCTCGGCCGCGCTGGTCATGATGGAATTGAAGGGAATGGTGCGGCAGGTGGGCGCCATGCATTACGTCGCAGTCCGTGAGGTACAATCGGGCTACTCTGCTTAGGAATGATGAGATGAATGAACACAGCTATGCGGTAATCATGGCGGGCGGCGGCGGAACGCGCCTGTGGCCCGTATCCCGGAAGGACCGCCCGAAGCAATTGCTGCCATTATTGGGTGAGGAGACTCTGTTCCAGGGCACGGTGGCGCGCCTGAGCGATCTGTTTCCTCCCGAGCGCATCCTGGTCGTGACCGTTGAAAAGCAGGCCGAAGAGATGCGGCAACAAGTCCCCTCCATACCGGCTGAGAACTATCTGATCGAGCCTGCGCCGCGCGGCACCGCCTCGGTCGTCGGGTTGGCTGCCGTGGTTCTTTGCAAGCGCGATCCGGAGGCCGTGATGGCGATCCTGCCATCGGACCATTTCATCCGCAATCGTGATCTGTTCCATTATCTTCTGCGCGAGGGATTCGAGGTCGCCAACCAGAGCTACCTGGTCACGTTGGGCATCACCCCGACGCTTCCCTCCGCAGCGTATGGTTATATCCAGCAGGGTCAGCCTTTGAACGCCAGTTTCAAGTACCCGGTGTATCGTGTCAAGCGTTTCAAGGAAAAGCCGGACGAGAAGACGGCTCAGGAGTTCCTGCGCTCACGGGATCACTCGTGGAACAGCGGCATGTTCATCTGGCGCGTCGATGCGATCCTGGCGGAGATCGAGCGGCAAATGCCGGACCTGTACAAGGCGCTCCAGAGGATCGCTGCTGCATGGGGTGGTCCGCAGCAAAATGAGGTGCTCTCCACCCTGTGGCATAATGTGAAGGTCGAGACCATTGACTACGGGGTCATGGAGCGTGCAGAGAAGGTCGTGGTGCTCCCGGCCGGCGGGCTTGGCTGGAACGATGTCGGCTCCTGGGACACCCTGTTCGATGTGCTCTTTCCCGACATGGACGGCAATGTCTCCACGACGGCCCAGCACCTGGCGCTAGAAACGCACAACAGCCTCATTTACGGCAATAATGGGGAACGCCTGATCGTCACGATCGGAATTGATGACACCGTGATCGTCGACGCCGGTGATGTCCTGCTTGTGTGCAAATCGGATCAGGCACAGAAGGTGCGCGACGTGGTCGAGCACCTGAAGAAGCACAGGCAGGAGAAGTATCTCTAGGATTTTCACGATCTGCATCTGGCCTGTATAGCGAGGAGGCCGGCCTGGAGCCGCGGCACAGCCGCGGGCTCGACAGTTCGACGGATACAGGCCGCATGTAGGTTGTGGCGGAGGATGTATGGAAGCTTATTGTATGAAATGCAAGACCAAGCGGGAGGTAAAGGACCCGGTGGCCCAGTTCAACGCCAAGGGCTCGCCGGTGACCGTTGGCACCTGTCCTGTCTGCGGCACGCGCCTGTATCGGATGGGTCGCACACCCGCGCACGAAGGTCTTGAGGCGCCGGCCAGGCCCGAGAAGACCGAGCAGCGCGAGGGCAAGCTGGTGATCGTCGAATCCCCGGCCAAGGCCAAGACGGTCGGCCGGTTCCTGGGGCGCGGCTACACCGTCAAGGCGTCGGTCGGGCATGTGCGCGACCTGCTGCGGTCTCAGCTCTCCGTGGATGTGGAGAACAACTTCGAGCCGAAATACCGCGTTCCGAACGAGAAGAAAGTCGTCGTCAAGGAACTGAAGCAGCTTGCGAAGCGGGCGGAGGAGGTCTATCTCGCCACCGACCCGGACCGCGAGGGCGAATCGATCTCGTGGCATCTTCTGGAGGCCTCGGAGATCGAGCCAGCGCGTGCCCGCCGCGTGACATTCCATGAGATCACCGCGCCGGCCATCCGCGAGGCCTTTGCAAATCCACGTGACATCAATATGGATCTGGTCAATGCCCAGCAGGCGCGGCGCGTGCTGGATCGCCTGGTGGGTTACAGCATCAGCCCGATTCTGTGGGAGAAGGTCCGCAGCCGGCTGTCTGCCGGGCGCGTCCAGTCCGTTGCGCTCCGCCTGATCGTCGACCGCGAGCGCGAGATCGAGGCTTTTACGCCGGTGGAGTACTGGACCATACACGCCGAGTTCAAGCCGGAGCACATCCGCTCCACATTCATCGCCAAACTGGTCAAGATCGACGACCAAGATGTCGATCTGCCCGATGAAGCCTCGACCCGGCCAATCCTGATCGACATGGAAAAGGCGGCTTATGTCATCGGAACCATCAAGCGAGGGGAGCGCCGCCGAAAACCATCCGCTCCGTTCACGACATCGACGTTACAGCAGGAAGCCTCCCGGAAATTGGGCTTCACGGCCAAGCGCACCATGGCTCTTGCCCAGGCCCTGTACGAGGGCCAGGACGTCGGGAATGGCGGCGCGACCGGCTTGATTACCTACATGCGCACCGACTCCACGAATGTTTCACCGATCGCCCAGAAGGAAGCGCGAGATTTCGTCCTGGACAAGTACGGCCCGGACTACGTGCCGCCGGAGCCACCGCAATATAAGACGCGTGCAGCCGGCGCCCAGGAGGCTCACGAGGCCATCCGTCCGACGTCGGTCATGCGGGAGCCGCAGTCGGTCAAGAGCTACCTCGAGCCGGCGCTGTTCAAGCTCTATAACCTGATCTGGCAGCGTTTTGTGGCTTCCCAGATGGAGGCCGCCGTCTACGACACTCTGCAGGTTGAAGTCATCGGGAAGACCGCCGGGCATGAGTATGCGCTGCGCGCCTCCGGTTCGACCGTGCGCTTCCTGGGCTTCCTCGCCGTCTATGAGGAAGCGAAGAACGAGGATGCCAGGAACGGTGACGAGGAGGAGATGTCCAGGATCCCGGCGGGCCTGGAGGAGGGGCAAAAGCAAAAGCTGGTGAAGCTGATCCCGGAGCAGCATTTCACGCAGCCCCCGCCGCGCTATTCGGAAGCTTCGCTGGTTGCCATCCTGGAAGAGAACGGCATCGGCCGGCCTTCCACCTATGCGCCCATCCTGTCCACCATCCAGCAGCGCGGTTACGTGGAACGGCTTGAGAAACGGCTTGTCCCCACGGAGACCGGCATACACGTCAACGACCTGATGCTGCAATACTTCCCCGAGATCGTGGATATCAGCTTCACGGCGCACATGGAGGACGATCTGGACCAGGTTGCCTCCGGCAACATGCAGTGGACCGCGGCCATCCGTGAGTTCTACGAGCCTTTCAAGGAGCAGGTGGAGAAGGCCCAGGCGGAGATGCCGGTCACGAAATCGGGGCCGGAACCGATTGGCCGCCAATGCCCAGAGGACGGCGGTGAGCTGGTTATCCGGTACGGCCGGTACGGCAAGTTCATCTCCTGCGCCAATTTCCCGGCCTGCCGCTACACCGAGCCGTGGCTGGAAAAGATCGGTGTGAAATGCCCCAAGGACGGCGGCGAGCTGGTCGAGCGCAAGACGCGCAAGGGCCGCACGTTCTACGGCTGCGCCAACTACCCTGCCTGTGATTTCACCTCCTGGAAACGGCCCCTGCCGCAGCCATGCCCCAAATGCGGCGGCCTGCTCGTTGTGGTGAACAAACGGGAGGCTCAGTGCACGAATTGCCAGGAAACCTTCCTCCTCGAGCAGATCGTGCCGGAGACCGCCCAGGCGCAATAAGCTCCTGCCGCACTGCCAGTCCATGAAATGACCGTTCTGAGGCTGGCGCGTTCGTGCCGGCCTCTTCGCGCGCCGGAATTTGACCGCAATTCACGGTTACAAATGGCACAAGTGACTGTATAATTGAGACAGACTTGGGAATGGACTTCAAGAGGAGCCTGCATGACTTCAATTCTTGAACTTCTAAAAAGGCCAATTGTCCTGATCATACTGGGGGTTCTCGTCGGACTCATCGTAGGGATTCCCATAGGCTGGGCGACGGTGACTTTCGAGAATACGACGCCCGAGGTGATGCGGCCCGATCTGCAGGAAGACTACATGCGCATGGCCATCATGTCGTTCCAGGTGGATCAGAACGCCGACCTGGCTGTCTGGCACTGGGATGCGCTGGGGTCCGCCGCCGCGCCAATGTACGCCAAGGTCCAGGCCGACCCCCGGAACATCAACCCAACGGTCATCCAGACCTACGGGCAGGTCATCTCATCGGTCAAGGGCCCTGAGGCGCTGACTGCCACGTCTTCCACATCGACCGGCACATCGCCGATCACCATCGTCCTTGTGGCGCTGCTGCTCATCATACTGGTGGGCGCGGCCATCGGGGCGATCTTCCTGCGCCGCCTGCTCCGGA
>DATKAF010000042.1:0-2732 GCA_035498395.1 Anaerolineales bacterium | reverse complement strand
CTTTACACGCATTGTGATGAGGACGGACATGAGTGCCTCCGCGGTTCGGTGATGACAGCGCAACGGATACGGATTAATTACGCCCATTCTACTCCGATTAGCGGGACCCGCCGGACCCCTCCTCATCCCTTCCAGAGCGCCGGGGTTTTCGCTTCCCCTCTATGCTGTGCTTCGGAGGTCTTCAGCGCTACGACGACGCTGCTCCGGAAACTCCGACCGAGCGCGCTGGTCGTGCAGAGAAAACGCAGTTTAGCACCAAGGATGAACAGGGCAGATCCCGCTTCAGCGGGGCTGACAGCTGATAGCTGATATCTGATAGTCGGAGCGCAGTGTAGATCCCCGAAGGGGGCTGACTATCCGCCCTCCGCGGAATACCACTTCAGCACGCGTAAGGCGCGCAGCGTGATCCAGCGGCTCGGGTGGCCCTGCGCTTCGCCCAGGTCGACCGGCATGGTGCCGGGGTATTGGTTTTCCAGCAGCCAGCGCCCATCTGAGCCGCGCTTCGACGCCACCAGCTCCACAGCTTCCCTCAGGCGGTCATCGGGCACGACAGCGACCTTGCGCATGTAATCGAGGCCACGCAGCACGTCGTAGTGCCACCAGTTGGGGAAGGAGAATCGAGACCAGGCGCGCTCGATCAGATCCCCGGTCGATTTGCGGCGGAGCAGGCGGCGCTCCAGCAGGTATTCCTGCCCGCGCAGGCGAGCCTCCCTCACCCCGGCCCGGGTCCCCCCAGCCAGCTCGTATTCGAGCAGGGCTTCCAGCACACAGATGGTCGTGTTGAACGACGAGCGCGTGGAGCCGTTCTCGGCTTCGCAGTTCCATCCGCCGTCCTCGAGCTGCCCGCGGAGCAGCCAGTCGAGGACGCGCGACAAGTCCTGCCCGAAGTAGGCCGCGCTGGCGCCGACCTGCCCGTTGATGCACGGCTCCACCTCGCCCGCGAAGAACGGGTTGCCGACGAATTCTTTCCCGCGCCACGCACCGTCCCAATCCCAGCCCTGCCAGCGCACGCCGTCTACGACACGCTGCACGGCGCGACGCGCCGGCTCGCCTGCCGGATCCAGACCCATCTCGCGCAGCAACGAGAGGACGTGCATGGTGGAGTCCCAGCCGCGGTTCCAGGCTGTGCCACCCCACGAACCATCCGGCCCTTGCAACGAGAGGAGCTTCGCTCCGAGGCCTTCCGTGGCGACGCGGGCGCGCTCGGAGGTGACCTGCTGTGCGGGCGCATCCGTCAGATCGCGCAGCGCCTGCCAGCGGATCGATGGATCGGAGTCAAGCAGCCATTCCAGGACAGATCGTTCCGGCTGCGCGAATGCTGGTCTGGGTGGAGTCGCCGTCATCTGCTCATGCCCGTGGGACGGGTTACGCCGCGCGCCGGTAGACGAGCTCGATGTCCTTCTCCCAGGTGAGGCCATCCTCGGACAGGTCCCACTGGGCACGGATCGTATTGCCGCCATCCTCGATCAGACCGGAGAAGCGCTGGGAAAAGCCGGGCGCGTTCCGCCACATCGCCCAGGTATTGTCTTGCAGGGTAACCTGGAACATCCGCGACACGCCGCGTTCGTCGAAGTAGAGCATGAAGAATTCATGCTGCCTGTCGTCGCTTCCGATGATCGCGAGAGCGCTCGGAATGCCGGGCTCATCGACCGCCGAACGCCACATCAGGAACGCGCCATTCTCAACCCACTCGAATGAGGACCGGCCGTGCAGGACCGTATCTTGCATGAGGCGATGCTTGCCCTGCACATCCCACCTGCCGATGAGCGCGCTGAAGGGCTCGAGTGCCGGATTTGGAATGGATGCTTCCGATGCTAAAGGTACACTCATAAGTCTCCTCCTGATTATCCTACCGCTAGAACGTCTGACGGTGCGCCGTATGCTGCCGCATAGCGTGCATGGTATTACTTCCAAGGCCGCGCTGCATCGTACCACCTCGAGGCACATCGCAGAAGGGATTGGAGATCCGCATGACACACTACTTCGGAGCGATCACCCTCGTGCTGCTGGTCGGCATGGTCGTCACCCGCGTCCTGCTGATGAAGCGCAGCGGACGGGCGGCGATGCAGTTCGGCAAGACGCACAAGACCGACTTCCTCATTCCGCCCTTCGCGGCGTTCTATTTCTACACGGTGTTCGCGGCGGCGTTCGGCTGGCCGACGGTCAGCACGCAGGTGTTCTTCGAGTCCGAGGCGATGGCGTGGATCGGGACGCTGCTGTGCGCGGTGGGGCTGTTGCTGATGCTGTGGAGCCTGGTCTCGTTCGGGAACAGCTTCCGGTTGGGCATCGACGCAGAGCATCCCGACCGGCTGGTCACGACCGGGGTGTTCGGCTTCACGCGCAACCCGATCTACGTCGCGTTCGCGCTGGTGCTGGTCGGTGAGTTCCTGATCTTTCCGAACTGGCTTCTGCTGGTCTACACGGCGGCGGGGATCTGGCTTTCCCACCGGCAGGTGCTGCGCGAGGAGGACCATCTCGGTCAGCACTACGGCGAGGAGAACGCGGCATATTGCAGGCGGGTCAGGAGGTACGTCTGAGGAGGGTATCTACGCAGGCGCGCAGTCAGGCATCTCCTCAACGCCGTGCGCGATGTCCTCGCGGATCGTCGTTACATCGATGCCATGCAGGAACGTAGCGACCGCGGAGTCGCTGCGCGGATGCCTGGGTATCTTGTCCGACTGGAATGAGCGCCCCATGTCCGCGAGCGACAGAGACATGGCATTGATGGCCCG
>DATKAF010000041.1:0-8993 GCA_035498395.1 Anaerolineales bacterium | reverse complement strand
GGCATCCGGCTGCTCGGATATATCAGCCCTGTGGCGCTCACCCGCTCGAACCGGAAGGACATCACGTTCTTCGTGAACGGGCGGTGGGTGCAGGATACGCCGCTCACGACCGCGTTGCTGCAAGCGTATCACACGCTGCTGATGGTGGGCCGCTACCCGCTGGGGGCGGTCTTCATCGAGATCGCGCCCGAAGAGGTGGACGTGAATGTGCACCCGGCGAAGGCCGAGGTGCGCTTCAAGGAGCAGGATCGCGTCTTCGGGTTCGTGCAGAGGGCGGTGCGGCGCGGGCTGCTGGCCTACACGCCGGTTCCGCCGGCAAGCCCGTCACAGACTCCGGGCGGGTGGAGTAACGTGCAGCCGCAAGCGCGGCAGCCGGGGCTCGAATGGAAGATCGCGCACGAGGAGCAGCCCGGCGAAGCAGACATGCCTGCCGCCGATGTGGCGGGAGCAGCGGCGGCGGAGGCAGGGGCGGCCCCGGTGGCGAAGGGAGATGCGACGGTCGAGGGAAGCGTGCCGCTGCTGCGGCTCGTCGGGCAGATCGGCGCGACGTATCTCGTCGCGGAGGGGCCGGACGGCCTGTATCTGGTCGACCAGCACGCAGCACACGAGCGGGTGCTGTTCGAGAAGCTGATGGCGCAGCACGACCAGAAGCGCATCCCATCGCAATCGCTGCTGACACCCACGACGGTAATGCTGCCGCACGGGTCTGCCAGCCTGCTGGCCTCACAACTGCCAGCGCTGGCACAGTTCGGGTTCGAGGTGGAGGAGTTCGGGCCGGATACGTTCCAAGTGCGCGCCATGCCGGCGCTGTTCGCGGGCAGCGACCCGGCGGCGGCGCTGCGGGCGGTCGTGGAAGATTTCGAGGAAGATGAAGTGCCGCTGCAAAACGAGGTGGAGAAGAAGCTAGCGGCGCGGGTGTGCAAGCGCATGGCGGTCAAGGCGGGGCAGACGCTTTCTCCCGAAGAGCAGCGCGCGCTGTTGACCGACCTGGAGAGATGCGAATCGCCGCGCACCTGCCCGCACGGACGTCCGACGATGATCCACCTGTCGGTCGATACGCTGGAGCGGCAGTTCGGCAGAAAGGGCGCCCGCTAGTGGGAATCAGACTCAGCATGGGCGGAATTGTGCTGCTGGCGGCGATCATGCCGCTGATCCTGGGGCTGCTCATGTGGATCTACTGGAGCACGCGGAAGGTGTACCCGGGTTTCGGGGTGTGGACCGCGGCGAACCTGACGTGCGGCGCGGCCTATGTCATGTTCGGCCTTTACAACGACGTCTCCCCGATCATCTCCGTGGTGCTTGCCAATACGCTGGGCATTTACAGCATCATCCTGATCTACGAAGGCACGGAGCTGTTCTTCGAGCGGCCGCGCTTCAACCTGCTGAATTACCTGATCCTCGGGACGTTCCTCGCGGCGTTGCTCTACCTCACTCTTGTCCAGCCGAACCAGAACGGGTGGATCCTGCTGTGCTCGGCCGTGCTGGCGTTCATGAACCTCCGCGTGGCGCATGCCATGATCGCGCACTCGCCGCGGTCGCTGCGCGGCACCAGCCGGACCATCGCGCTGATCTTCATCCTGACGGCGCTGTTCTCCTTCCTGCGCGGCGCGTACGCCTTCCGGCAGACAGCGCCGCTCAACCTGTTCACCGACCGCACGCTGCTGGCGTCGGCGTTCGCCTCGATCTGCGCTCTCACGGTGTGGACGTTCTATTTCCTGTTCCTCAACAGCGCGCGGGTGGAGCTCGACCTGGAGAACACCAGCCACCGGCTGGGGCAGGCCGCGGTCACAAGCCGCAGAGAGCTTTCGCAGCTGGCACTGCTCGACGAGGTGGGACAGCTCGTCTCGGAGAGCCTGGACGAGGCGGAGATTGTGCAGCGGGCCGTGGGCGCGGTGGTCGAGCGTTTCGGGTACACCCAGGCGGCGATCTGCATGATCGTGGACGAAAATAAACTCGAGGTGCAGGCACTGAGCGGCACCGAGGACCACGGATACCACCGCGGCTACCGACAGAGCGTGGGGGAGGGGATCATCGGGCACGTGGCACGCACCGGGCAGGTGTATGTGGCGGGCGACATCGAGCAGGACCCTTACGATGTGGCGCTCGTGAAGCACGGTGGCTCCGCGGCGGCCATACCGCTCTCCAACGAGGGGCAGACGTTCGGCGTGCTGTACGTCGAGAGCAATACGAAGAACGCTTTCAAGCGGAGCGACGTGCAGACGCTGCGCGCGCTGAGCAGCCACGTCGTGACGGCGGTCAACAAGGCACGGCTGCACGCCAGCACGCAGGAGCACCTGGTGGTGATGACCACGCTCCATACCATCTCGCAGATCATCACATCGTCGCTGGAGATCGACCGCATCTTCCAGACGGTGCTGCAACTACTGAAGGACACGTTCGGATACACCCACATCAGCATCTACCTGCTGGAAGGCGATGTGCTGCAACTCGGCGCGCAGCTTGGATACCCGGAGCGCACGAAGCTGGCCAAAATCCCGGTGACGACCGGCATCATGGGGCGGACCGTGCAGACGCGGCAGATCCAGTTCCTGCGCGACGTCAACACCGACCCGGCATACGTGCGAGCGGCGCGTGATGTGACCAGCGAGATCTGCGTGCCGCTGTTCAAAAAGGGTTCCATATTGGGCGTGATCAACGTCGAGGGCTCGAAGCGCAAGCCGCTGCTGGAGCGGGACGTCGACGTGCTGACCGCACTGGCGGGGCCGATCGCGATCGCGATCGATAACGCGCACCTCCACGCACAGGCCAAGGCGCTGGCGCGGATCGACGGGCTGACCGACCTGATGAACCGGCGTACGTTCGACCAGACGCTGGAAGCCGAACTGGCGCGTGCGACGCGGTACGAGTACCCGCTATCGCTGATCATCATCGACATCGACGATTTCAAGGCGAGCAACGACCGGTGGGGCCACCTCGCCGGAGACGCGCTCATACGGGCGACCGCGAAGCTGATCCGCAATAACATCCGGAGCAGCGACAGCGCGGCACGCTACGGCGGAGACGAGTTCGCCGTGATCCTGCCGAACACGTCGCTGAACGATGGGGTGGAACTGGCAGAACGGCTGCGGTCGGAGGCGGAGAAGATGGGCCAGGCAGGCGCGGATGAGACGATCCCGCCGGGACAGTATACGATCAGCGTGGGCGTGGCATCATATCCGGCGGCTGGCCGCACCGCGGACGAGCTGCTGCTGGCGGCCGACCACGCGGAACTGCTGGCAAAGCAACAAGGCAAGAACCGGGTGTGCGCGACGGAAGTGCCGGCATGAGGCAAGGGGAACCGACGGCGCGGGGATAGGGCGGATGAAGGCGGAGGAGGCGAGCACCTCCGAACGAGGCGGGGGATTGAGATATGGATTGTCTGATTTCAAATATTTGACTATACAACTTGACTTTGCCTTGTGCGTGTGCTATCACTAGGGAAATCCGAACGAGGTAGCCGCATGCATCGAGAGCGCGTTTCCGAGAACGTCTTCTGGTTCCAAAGCGAAGTGTATGCCCTGGTAACGGCGGGGGTGGTGGCCGGGCCGCAATGGGCGGTGGTGATCGATACGCTGGCGTTGCCGGACGAGACGCTGGGCATGCGGGAGTTCATCGAGCACGAGCTGGGCGTGCCGGTGCGATATGTCATCAATACCCACTATCATGCGGACCACGCGTGGGGGAACTGCTTCTTTCCGGGGGCGACGATCATCGCGCACGCGATGTGCCGCGAGCTGCTGATCGAACGCGGGGTGCCTTCGCTGGAGGCGGCGCGGCGGCAAAACCCGTCGCTGCGGCAGGTGAAGCTGGTGCTGCCGCACATGACGTTCGACGGCGGGGAATTGACGCTGCGGGTGGGGAAGAAGAACCTGACGATCCTGCCCGCGCCGGGACACAGCCAGGACGGGATCGCGGTGCTGGTCGAGGAGGACCGGGTGCTGTTCGCGGGGGACTCGTTCATGCCCGTGCCGTATATCGTGGACGGCGACATCGACGACATCGCGGCAAGCATCAAGCGGATCGGGCGGATGGGGTTGGAGAACATCGTGCAGGGGCACGGCGACATCATTTTGCGGGGCGAGATCGACGCGGCGGTGAAGGAGAACCTGGCATACATCGCGAACATCAAGAAATTTGCGAAGGCGGCCGCGCGGCGAAGGTCGAGCGAGGATGTGCTGGAGTCGGCGGGGCTGGAGGAAAGCGGGAAGAGCCGGGTGTATCTGGGGGGGCTGGCGGAGTCGCTGCACAAGCGGAATATGCAGACGCTGGTGCGGAAGGCACGGGGGCGAGGCGAGGAAGAGTAGAGGGAATTTACGATTTACGATTGACGATTTACGATTGAAGAACAGCAGATTTCAGATTGTGGATAGCTGCCGAGGATCGGTCTCGACCACCGGAAGAGCGCCGGGGGCTGGTCTCGATACAGCGGGAGATCACCGCTTACTCGACCAGCAGGTCAGCGGTGATGGAAGACCATGGCAACCGTCAATAATGTGACCCGGCTGCTGGATCAGCGGCATGTGCAATACGAGGTGTTCGAGGTTCCGGCGGAGAAGCTGGGAGCGCGGGAAACGGCAGTGCTGCTCGGCATCGACCCGGCGGTGGTTTACAAGACCATCGTGGTGACGCGGGATAAGCCGAAGAAGCCGCTCCTAGTGGTCGTGCCAGGAGATTCAGTGGTGGACCTCAAACTGGTGGCGGCGGCGGTGGGGGAGAAGAAGGTCTATTTGCCTACGGAACGGGAAGCAGAAGCGATCACGGGGCTGCAAGCGGGCGGCATCTCGCCGCTGGCACTGATCAACAAAGGGTTCCAGGTGATCATCGACGCGTCGGCGGAGGAACACGGAGATGTCCATGTTTCGGGCGGGCAGCGGGGGTTGAATATCAGGCTCCATGTGGAAGACTTGAAGAAGCTGACGAACGGGCGCATGGCGAAGGTGTCGAGGGCGGAGGAATGAGGGGGTAGGTGCTTCGGTTTGGAAGCTATCAGTCATCAGCTATCAGCTTTCAGTAGAGCGAGATTGCTACGGCGTTCAGGCTGCGGCGGGCGAAGCCCCGCGTGGCGGGGTCTCTGCTGACGCTCCGCTTCCAGAATCTCCGAGCTTCAGGAATGCTGCGCGATCTCCCGACGGGAGAGCGGAGTTGAATGGGACGCGGATGAATGCGGAAGGACGCGGAATCACTTTTTAGGAAAGCACAGGAAATGCGTCTGTTTGGGATACGGACCCCCTGGAATTGGGCCGGTGACAGGTGAGCGCCGAGCATGCGGAACGGGAGATCGGCCCTACGGCCGACGGGCACAGCATGATGCGCCGGAATCAAAGCGTCGGTCAAAGTTCGTACTTGAAATGCTACTGCAGTAACCTTGCCTGCGAGTCACGCCGACTCTGGATCAGTAAGAGCGGTTCCACCCGAAAGGGCGTCCGTTGGCCCCAGCCTCAGAACTCGCACAAACCCCGCGAATAAGCGGTGTTTTTCTGTTGGATGAACTATGACCATTGCCAGGGACTCGATGCGACACAGGCGACATACCTCCAAGCCGTAAAATCTGTATAATTGCATCACAATTGGCCGCATTGAGTTCGTGGCCTTCGGACTATCATTGTGCGTAATCGGAACGATCGAATCACACTCTAGCACCCTGATTCAAGTTGTGCCGATGAATACAAGTCCACCTACTGGCACCGTTACCTTCCTGTTCACCGATATCGAAGGGAGCACCAAGCTCGCCGAGCAGCATCGCGCCGCGTGGGAGCGCGCGCGTCAGCGCCATCACGACATCTTGCGCGCCGCCGTGAAGGCTGAAGGCGGATTCGTCTTCCAGATCATCGGCGACGCCTTCTGCGTGGCATTCCACACTCCCGGCGAGGCACTGCGCGCTGCCAGCAAGGCGCAACATGATCTGCAGGCCGAGCCTTGGGGCGAAGTCCCGGTCCGCGTGCGCATGGGGATTCACACTGGGGAAGCCGAGGCCGTAGACGGCGAGTATCGGGGCTACCTGGCTCTCAGCTCCGTCCAGCGTGTCATGTCCGCGGCCCATGGCGGACAGGTGCTTCTCTCGCAGTCCGCGTTTGAGCTCTTACAGGGCGTCTTCCCCGATGGAGTTGCTCCCCGGGATCTGGGACAGCACCGGCTGAAGGACCTCAGCCGCCCGCAGCGTTTGATCCAGCTGGTTATATCGGGCCTCCCCTCGGATTTTCCACCGCTCAAATCTCTCGAGTCCCACCCGCACAATCTTCCCATTCAGCTCACCAGTTTTATCGGCCGCGATCAAGAGATTGAGCAGGCATGCGATCTTCTCGACCATTCCAGGCTCATGACCCTCACCGGCGTGGGAGGTACCGGAAAGACCCGGCTTGTGCTCCAGGTGGCGGCCGAGGTCCTGGTGAACTTTGAGGATGGTGCCTGGTTCGTCGAGCTCGCACCGATCTCCGATCCTCTGTTCGTGCCCCAGGCTATCGCCGACGCGCTGGCTGTTCACGAACAGCCCGGACGGACCTTCGTTGAGGTGCTGAAGGACTACCTGCACCCAAAGGAGATCCTGCTCGTGCTAGATAACTGCGAGCACCTGATCGAGGCCTGTGCCCAGGCAGCGGATGCCCTCCTGCACGCCGCTCCGCGTCTCAAGATCCTAGCCACGAGTCGCGAGGCACTGGCAATCGCCGGTGAAGTTGAGCTCCACGTGAGTTCGCTCTCGCTTCCCGCGGCCTCCGCTGCATCCGCGGCGGATGTGGTTCACAGCGAGGCCGTGCAGTTGTTCGGGGAACGCGCCGCTGCCGTCCAGCCAGCGTTCAGCATCAACGATAGGAACTGGGCCTCCGTCATGCAAATCTGCACCCGTCTCGACGGCATCCCGCTCGCGCTAGAGCTTGCCGCGGCGCGCGTCAAGGGCCTTAACCCCGAACTGATCGCCTCCCGCCTGGATGATCGCTTTCGACTGCTCATCGGTGGCAGCCGCACCGCTCTCCCCCGCCAGCGTACCCTCGAGGCTACCATCGATTGGAGCTACAAATTGCTGTCCGATGATGAGCGTCTGCTCCTCCGGCGGCTTTCCATTTTCGCCGGCGGATGGAGCCTGGAAGCCGCCGAGGCGATCTGTTCCGGTGGCGGACTTTCATCGGACAGCATCCTCGACTTGCAACTCTCGCTTATCGACAAGTCATTGGTTATCTCGGACGCGGATGCTGCTCAGCCGCGTTATCACATGCTCGAAACTATCCGCCAGTTCGCCCAGGAAAGATCCGACGAGTCCGGTGAGGCGGAAGCCATCCGGCGGCAGCATGCCACGTTCTTTACGGCCTGGGTCGAGCAAATGGCACCGGAAGTGCGCGCGGGGCCAACCCAATTGGACCGGTTCGCACAACTTGAAGTGGAGCAAGCGAATATAGGGGCCGCACTCGAGTGGTCGCTGAGTGGCAGGGACCGCGAGTTGGGGCAGCGGCTAGTGGGCGACCTCTTGTACTTCTGGTGGCGTAGCGGCTACTGGCTCGAATGGGAGCGGTGGACAGGGATGGCAGCTGAAGAGATCGAGCGGGCCCCGGAGGCTACCAGGGCCGCGGTGCTGGTGGCACTTTGCGCGGTGGATCTATACGTAAAACGTGATACGGACGCCGCGCGGCGGCATGGCGATGCGGCGCTGGCGCTTTATCGCCAATTGGGTGACCTGCGTAATATCGGGTGGACCATCTTGTGGGTGACCACCTGCTCGATCCCGCTCCTGAAAAATGGAGGCGAATACGCCCGGGTCGTGGCCCTTGGAAAGGAGGCCCTGAATCTGCTGCGACAGGCGGGCGATCTGGCCGGCGTTGCCCAAACCCTGAATAACCTGGGACAGTACGCCGAGATTCGCGGCGATCGGGTACGGGCCAAGGCACTTTATCAAGAATCTCTCGAGATTGGCCGCGCCATGGGCGATCAAATTCGTGAGCAGGTCCAACGCTCGAATCTGGGTGTTTTGGCTCTGCTGGACAGGGACAGTGAGGCTGCCTTTATGCTTCTCAAACCGACTCTGCTCTGGGCTCGCGACCATCGGAACTCGCCAAACATCCTCGGCGGCTTGGCTAACTTGGCCTGGGCCTGGGATCTGCGCGGGCAGCCCGAGCGAGCTGCCCGCCTGATGGGAGCAGGAGAGGGGTTGTCGGATAGCTGGGGAGTGAAGCTGCAGTTGGATGAGCAGGAGAACTATTATCGTAACATGGCGCGGGTGCGCGCACAATTGGGCGATGAGGCGTTCGAGGCGCTACGGGTCGAAGGTCGGGCGATGAAGCTGGATGAGGTGATCGAGTACGCTCTGTCAGAATAGCCCATTTGAGAGAAGACGCGGGAGGCAATTAGGATTCCCGGCAACCAGTTCGTCTGTCCAGTGGTGACCGTCGATGCGACTGCATGCGCAGGAAGATGCGTCGAAGCGAATGTAGCGCCAGAGTCGCCTTTCCTGTCTCGAGTGCAGATCGGTTGTGGTCGGGGAGACACGCTTTAGAAAGAACCGATTCCCGGAACCAATTGGGATCGGATACTCACGCGTAGTGCCCTGTCACACACTGGCTTCGTGGAAGCGGGGCGAAAACCTAATGGGGATCTTGCTCACCTGGCGGCTGTCCATGAACCGGAGAGACTTTTCAACAGTCTTCGCTCGTTTTGCCAACAAGAAGCGGCCGAACGCAGGGACGCTTTGATTCTAGCTTAGCATGCTGTGCCCCTACGTGCCAGGTGGTGGCCTCGATACGTAGGGGGACGCCGGCCCTCCACCAGCGGGTGTACGGTGGAAGAACGCTCCCTACTCGCCAGCCGGGTCTTTGCTTCGCGGCTACGGCGGGGCGGGGGGCAGGTCGGCGGGCGGAGGTTCGGCGTCACAGGCGTAGAGGCGGAGCAGCAAGTGACGGGTCTGGATAGCCACGATCAGAAGCATGACCAAGGCCAGGACCGGCATGGGAACAGTCTCGGGGCCGAAGAGGAAGTACTGGTAGGAGAAGAATGAGACCATGTTGATAATG
>DATKAF010000040.1:0-13714 GCA_035498395.1 Anaerolineales bacterium | reverse complement strand
GATTTGCGGCAAGTGGTTTTCCCGACTTGATGAGCCGTTCCAGGTCCTTGCCGGTCTGGTAATCGCCGGTGACTTTGTCCTTGATATAGACCAGAAAGTACGCAGAATAGTCTCCCCATGTGTCCGAGTAGAAAATGGCCGGGAACTGGTTCGAGAAGCTCGGGCGGATCGGATCCGTAAAGAGCTTGCCGGAACCGAGACCAAAATAGAAACTTGCCGGAAGAGCGGTCAGGGATAGATGGGAAGCGGGGCGATCCCATGCCGTGAGAGAGCCGTAGCGATGATACATGATGAGATAGTACCACCCGGCTACCAGCGCAGGAATGATCAGGCATGCCAGTCCGGCACGCAGCGCCGCCGGGATCATGGCGTGATCCTTAATGCTGACATACCCAATGAAGAGAAGAATGGCGGGAAGGACCAGCAGCCCCCATTGTCGAGCAAGGATGGCTAATCCGATCAAGATGCCCAGCAGGATAAAGTTCGCCGTGTTTGTCTGACCCACGGCAAAGATACGGAGCACCAGATAGGCGATCAGGCTGACCAGAAGCGGGAGGTACACCTCTCCGCGGATCAAAGACAGAGTCTTGTAGTAGACGGGTAGGATGCCCAGCATCGCCAGCACGGAAATGCGGAGTACGATGCTGTTCGGCAGCAGGAGCCGGCATATCTTGAGCAGCACGTAGAGCAGCGCTGCGGAGATCAGGACATTGCCGAGTTGGGCTGCCTTGGCTGCTTGCAGCAATGTCAGCTTTCCGGTGGAGAGCAGGATCGCCGGCATCATGTATGCCAGGGGAGGAATGTAGCATTGCGCGGAGTCGGCGCATGTGGGTATGCGCCGGTCTTCTGCCAGGGTCCTGATGTAGTGCAGGTGATCCCCAGCGTCGTATCCCTTGGCAGGGTCATGAAGGACTGCATTGACAAGGACCAGGGCGTTGATTACCAGGAACAAAGCGAGCAGAGGCGCGTGGAGCTTTCCGTTATGGCACAACGGATCGATGATCTCTGCAATGAGCCTGCGCATGCTAGATCGTTCTCACCTCGCTGCCCTGCGGAGTCTTCTCCACCTCAATGCGGTTGGGGAAGGCGTCCTTCAGCTCGTCCAGGTGGGTGATCACAAGGATCTTGGCGAAGTCAGCCTTCACGAGGTTGATCGCCTCGATGAGGCGCTGGCGTCCCTGCACATCCTGCGAGCCGAAGCCCTCGTCGATGACCAGCGTTTGCAGCCGCGCCCCTTTGCGCTTCGCCAGTACTTCCGAAAGCGCCAGCCGGATCGCGAAATCGACGCGGAACGCCTCGCCGCCCGAATACATCTCGTAATCGCGCAGCCCCGCCCCGTCGCTGATCTGGATCTCCAGCGTCTCGCGCAGGTCCTCGCGTTTCTTGTCCTTGTATCCCGCTTGCGTCATGAAGCGCACCGACATCATCCCATCGCTCAGGCGGTCGAGCAGCTCATTGGCCCGCGATTCGATCTCCGGCAGCGCCTGCTCGATGAGCAGAGCCGGCACGCCGTCCTTGCCGAAGGCGCGCTCGAGCGCCTTATGCTGGCTGACGTTCAGCGCCACTGTATCGCGCTCTTCGGCATAGCGTCGCTTGCGTTCGCGCAGCTCGTCGAGGACGGTGACCTTTTGCCGGGCGGCCCCGACCTCCTGGTTCAGCCGGTTCTCGTTCTCACTGAGCTCGAACAGCGTTTGCTCGGCCTGGTTGAGATCCGGGGCATTCTGTTGGTCAAGCTCCAAGGCGCGCTGCGCGTCCTGGTATTTTGCGTCCTGGCTGGCGACATCCGCCTCACGGCTGGCGATCTCCGACCGAAGGTTGGCGATCTCGTTCTCCAGCGGAGCCAGCGCGGCGCGTGCCGTCTCCAGCCTGCGGTACTCATCATCGGCTGCGCGCTTCTCCAACTCAGCTGCCCGCGTGCGGTCATGGGCGGCGGCATCGTAACCGAGGCCTGCAAGGTAGGTGTCCACCTTCGCCAGCTTCTTGCGGACCTCCAGGGCGTAATCCTCGTTCACCAGCAGCGCCTCGAGCTCCACCAGGCGCGTCTGACCGCCGGCAGCCCAATTCGCTTCCGCCTCCCTGAGTTGGCGCAGTCTCTCGTTCGCCTGCGCCAGCGCGGTGGAACAACGCAGGCGTTCCACATCTGCAGATGAGAGCACCAGGAGTTCCGCCTCAACCTGCTTGAGCGCGGCTGCGGCTTCGTCGATCAGCGCCTTGTTGGATCGGAAGCGGTCGCCTTTCTCTTTGCCCTCGCCCTGGAGCTGTCGAAGCGTCGATTCACGATGCTGCGGGCTCAACTCCTGCCCGCATAGCGGGCACGTCGGGCCCGAGGCTGATTGCAGCGCCTCGATGCGCTCGCTCATCTCCATCATTTCCGCCTTCAGGCCGTCGTTCTCCGCCAGCAGGCGCACGTGCGTTTCGCGCGCCTGGTTGCTTTTCTCAATCAGGCCGGCCCGCTGCTCCACCCGGGCTTCCAGCGCCGCGAGTTGCTGCTGCGACGAGCCGATCTCCGCCTGCACCGCTGCGACCACGGGCTGCTGGTCCTGCACCTCCTGCTTCCGCTTCAGGAGGCCGCGCTGTTCCTCTGCAAGCCGCGCCTTCTCGCCGGCTATCTTTTCGAGCAAGGGCGCGCGTTCCTTGTCATGCTCGCGGAAGGCCGATGCGGACTTGTCCCATTCTTCCAGCTCACGCACCGTCTTTCGCCATCCCGTATACGCAGCTTCGATATCCGCTGCCCGCCCGACCAGCCCGGCATCCGCGGAGCGCAGCGCCTCACGGTCCGCAAGCCGGTTGCGCAGGCTGGTTAGCTGGGTCCGCGACCTGCCCAGCGCATCACCGAGTGTCTCGACCAGCTTCTTCTGCTGCTCGAGCGAGGCCGCCGCACGCCGGATGCTCTCCAGGGCATCCGCCTGAGCTTTTCGTGCTTTCGAGAGCTGTGCCAGCTCGGCTTCGAGCTGTCCCAGGCGCTGCTTGCGCGAGTCGGATTCCCCGAGTTCCTGATCGATCTCGGCGATGCGGCGGTCGGTCAGTGCCAGGTCCTCTTCCAGAGCCTTGCGCCGGTCGGAGGTCCGTGCGCGGTACTGCTCCCAGACTTCCAGCCCAAGGATGCTGCCGAGCACATCCTTTCGCTTGTTGGGAGTCTGCGTCGTGAACTGGTCGGCTTTGCCTTGCAGGAAGAACGAGGCGTTGACGAAGGTGTCGTAATCCAGCCGCAGCGTCTCCTCAATGCAGGCCTGCGTCTCGCGCAGGGTCCGCTCGGTGAGCGGGCGCCACCTGGCATCCTCCGGCAGCCGCCGATAGGAAGCGGTCACGCCTGCCTTATCGGTCTCCAGCCTCTGGAATTCCAGGATCCCGGTCTTCCCGCGCGGCAATGCCCGCACCACCTTGTAGATGCTGTCCTCGTATTGGAAGATCAACGACACTTCGGCGGCTTTGGATTGCAGGTTGACCAGCGCGTCGTCGCGGCGGCGCGCCTGTCCGAACAGCGCCCAGGTGATTGCGTCCAGCAAGGATGACTTGCCCGCGCCGTTGTGCCCCGAGATGCAGGCAAGGTCAAAACCGGTGAAATCGATCTCGACCGGCTCGCGGTAGGAAAGAAAGCCTGCGATGCGCAGGCGGATGGGGATCATTCTCCTGATTATACCGTGCCGCTCCTTGCGTGTCCGGTGCGGCTCGTTAAGGTTCGCAAAAATGCCGCCTTTCACAGGTCAAAAGTTGAAATATGTTATCATCGTGCCGATGTTCGAGGCAGAGAATCCGAACGCGCGACGACGCCTGATCCTGGTTGCGATCGTGCTGGCGACGATTCCATGCTACTGCCTCGGAGGCATCGCCCTCGTCTTTGCGCCGAAGCCCGGACTCATTACTCCCACACCGACGCCGACCGATACCCTCACGCCGACCGCCACGACCCAGGCGACTGCAACCGCCACACAGACGCCGAGTCCAACGGGCACGGCCACATCGACCGCGACGGCAACTCTCACGCCCAGCATCACGCCGACGCCCTTTGTCCCGCCGACCCTGACGTTCACGGCCTCCCCGACCTTCACGCTGACGCCGAGTCAGACGCCCACCTTCACGCCAACCTTTACCCCGACTCCGACGAATACGAACACGCCGCTGCCGACGGATACGCTTACGCCGACCCTTACTCCTTTCCCCACGCCATGACGGATATCGCCCCTTTCCTTAGATCGCTTATGTCGGTGTCCGGTGTGTCCGGGTATGAAACGCCGGCTGCCGACCTGATCGCCGGGAAATGGCGGCCTCTGGTGGATGAGATCTCGAAGAGCCGGCTAGGCTCGCTGCATGCCCTCAAGCGCGGCAGCGGCAAGGGGAAGCGCCCATCCATCATGATCGCCACGCACATGGATGCGATCGGGCTGATCGTCACGCGCATCGAGGAAGGTTTCCTCTTCTTTGATGAGATCGGCGGCATCGACCCGCGCATCCTGCCGGGCACGCCGGTCGTGGTTCATGGCGAGAGGGATGTGCCGGGCGTCGTGGTGCTCCCGCCGATCCGCAGCCTGCCGGAGCAGTCTCGCAGCGGCGCAGTTGATCTGCCGCACCTGCTGATCGATACCGGGCTTCTGCCGGCAGCCGTCAAGGGCGCGGTACGCGTCGGCGACACGGTTTCATTCGATACGCCGCCGGTTGACATGGCGGGTGAAGCCTTGAGCGGGCATTCGCTGGACAATCGAGCCTCGGTAGGCGCGCTCACCGTCTGCCTGGAAGACCTGCAAACGAAGGCGCACGCCTGGGATGTGTGGGCGGTCGCCACCGCGCAGGAGGAGGAGACGCTCGGCGGCGCGGCCACTTCCGCGTTCCAGCTCAACCCGGACCTGGCCGTGGTCATCGACGTCACCTTCGCAAAGGGCCCAGGCGCCAACGGCTGGCAAACCTTCGGCATGGGAAAGGGTCCGGTTCTCGGCTGGGGCGCCAACCTGCACCCGTTCCTCTACCGGCGCTTCAAAGAGCTGGCGGAGCGGGTCGAGATACCAGTGTCGTTGGACCTTGCCCCGGCGCATTCAGGCACCGACGCGCATGCCATCCAGGTAGCGCGTGAGGGCATTCCGACCATGCTGATCGGCATCCCGCTGCGCTACATGCACACTCCGGTCGAGATGATCGCGGTCAAGGACGTGCTCCGTGCGGGCCGCTTGCTGGCGGAGTTCATCTCCGGCCTGGAGCCTGGATTCATCTCCGAGATCACCTGGGAGGACGAGAGTGCCGAATAGGCCGCCCGTCTCCGATGCCGCCGCGCTCCGCAACCTAGCACGCTTGTGCCGGGCGGTCGCAGTGTCTGGCGATGAGCGCGAGGTCCGCCAGATCGTCCAGGAAGAGCTGAAGTCCCACGCTGACGAGCTAAAGGTCGACGCGCTCGGGAACGTGCTGGTCACCCGCAAAGGCCGGGGCAGGCGGCGCCTGCGCGTGATGCTGGACGCCCACATGGACGAGGTCGGCTTCATGCTGGTCGCCGAGGACGGCGAGGGCCTCTACGAGTTCAAGGTCATCGGCGGAATCGATGCCCGCAACCTGGCGGGCAAGCAGGTCGTCGTGGGCAAGGACCACGCGCCGGGCGTCATCGGGGCCAAACCCATCCACCTTGCCAAGTCCGATGAGCTGAAGCACACCATCAGCGTCGATGCTCTGCGGATCGACCTGGGACCGGGCGGCAAGGCGATGCCCGGTGACCGCGGGACGTTCGTCCCCAACTTCCGCCGGGTTGGCCCATCGCTGATGTCCAAATCGCTGGATGATCGCATCGGCGTGGCGCTGCTGATCGAGCTGGTGAAAGCGTCCCCGCCCGGCATCGATCTGCTGGCGGCGTTCACGGTGCAGGAAGAGATCGGGCTGCGCGGCGCAAAAGTGGCGGGCAACTACTTTGAGCCTGATCTTGCCATTGCCATCGACGCGACGCCTGCCAACGACCTGCCGCTTCAGTATGAGGGCGAGAATACGTTTTACAACACGAAGCTCGGTCTCGGCCCGGCCATCTATGTTTCCAACTCCGGAACGCTGGACGATCCCCGGCTCGTGCGTTTTGCGACGAAAACCGCGGAAAGGGCCGGCATACCGTACCAGTTCCGGCAGCCGGGCGGAGGAGGGACGAACGCGGGCGCGATCCAGCGGGCAGCCGCCGGCGTCCCGGTTGTTTCCATCTCGGTTCCACACCGTTATACCCACAGCGCGATGAGCGTCTCGCGCGTGGAAGATTTCAAGAACACGCTTCGGCTCTTGTACGAGATGCTGCGAGGTCTTTCGCCGGCAATCCTTAAGCGTTGAGCTCCATGGTCAGGTGTGAAGATGAAGGGACTGATCGCTTTACTTGGTTCTGGAGAATACCTGCCGATCATGAACGAGGTGGATCGGCACTTGTTGTCTTCGGTGCAAAACGACGGGCGCGCTCCGCAGGTCGTCTGCCTGCCGACAGCGGCCGGAGAAGAAGGGGATGAAAGCGTCAACCGTTGGCTGCGCATGGGCCGGGAGCATTTCGAGGGCCTGGGCGCTGCCGTGCACCCGCTTCAGATCATCGACCGCGCCTCGGCGGACGACCCGAAGTATGAGCAGACCATCGAGCAGGCCGACCTGATCTACTTTTCCGGCGGCAACCCGCTTTATCTTTACGAAACGATGAACGGCAGCCGGGCGTGGGCGGCCGCGCACAAAGCCTGGGACCGCGGCGCAGTTTATGCCGGTTGCTCTGCCGGCGCCATGATCCTTGCCAGGCGCCTCCCCAACTTCCGGCGGCTCGGCACCTCGACCGTGGCGGGCTTCGGTCTGGTCCAGGCCGACTACGTCATGCCGCATTTCGATCATGCCGGGCCGTTCAAGTTCCTGTTGGGCGTGTTGCGCCGGGGCATGAAGGACAACGAGTACATGCTCGGCATTGACGAGGACACCGCGCTGGTCGGTCACAATGGCGGCGAGTGGCGCGTGATGGGAGTCAGTACAGTGCATCTCATCACCCGCAACAGCGAGGAAGTGTACTCGGCGGGGCAGGTTGTGCCTCTGCCGCTGCCCAACGAGCGCCAACGCTCATAGAAAAGGAATCATGAAGCAGCTACTCCAGACACTAACCGATACCTTCAGTCCCTCCGGCAGCGAGGAGGCCATCCGCTCGGTAATCCTTAAAGAGGTCAAGGCGGCCGCGGACGCATGGCGCGTCGATGCGCTCGGCAACCTCATCGTCCGCAAGGGGAAGCTCACCAATCGTGCGGCTGGCGGCAGGCGCATCATGATCGCCGCGCACATGGATGAGATCGGCCTGATGGTCACGCATGTGGACGACAGGGGCTTCATCCGTTTTGCGGGCATCGGCGGAGTCTATCCGCGCAACCTGCCGGGCGGGCGCGTGCGCTTCTCCAGCGGCTTGTCCGGCGTCATCGGCCTGGAGCCCACTGACCACGGCTCCGATGTGCCCGAGCTTGCCAGGATGTTCATCGATATCGGCGCATCCGGCAAGGCGGATGTCCCGGTGGGCATCGGCGATGTGGCGGCGTTCGAGCGCCCGTTCCTCGACATGGGCGACCGCGTGGTGGCGAAGTCGATGGACGACCGCGTGGGCTGCGCGGTGGCTATTGAGGCGCTGCGCAGGCTCAAGAGCACGCCCCATGAGGTCCATTTTGTATTCACAACGCAGGAAGAGGTCGGCACGCGCGGCGCGCAGACGTCGGCTTACGGCATCGACCCCGACCTGGGATTCTCGATCGACGTCACGGGCTGGGGCGACACACCCGGCAAGAAGGACCTGAGCGTATCGCTTGGCGCCGGGCCAGCCATCAAGATACGCGATGGCGGCATGCTCTCCGACCCGCGCATCATCGATTGGATGACCCGCACGGCTGACCGGGCGCGCATCCCGTACCAGCGCGAGGTGCTGCTGGGCGGCACGACCGACGCCCGCGCTATGCAGCTTGTGCGCGGCGGCATCCCGGTCGGCTGCATTTCCATTCCGTGCCGGTACGTCCACTCGCCATCCGAGATGGTCGATATGCGCGACGTGGAGAACGCAGTCAAGCTGGCGGTGGCCTTGCTGCAATCGCCGGTCAAGTGGGACCGGGATCGGGCCTAGGGCCGCCTAACAATACCCCCACCGCCTTCGGCACGCCCGCATCCAGGAAAACAGTAGAAAAACAGCGGACGGCATTCTTGCCGCCCGCTGTTGTCTGCTGGTTACGTGCCGGTCTGAATTTCTACCGCACCCGCGCCCACATGATCCACAGTCCGATCATCAGCAGCCCGATCCCAAAGATCGCCGCGAACGACCAGCCCCATGCGACCATGTAGTTGCGCGCGGAGGCGAATGCCATGCGCCCGCGCCGCAGCCGGAGCCATTCGGCGCCGAACAGCGCCAGCGGCGCTGCCACGATCCCGATCAGCGGCGTGAACGCGATGCTGGCGAAGAAGCCCGTCACCATCGCCAACCCGATGGACATCCAGGGGATGGCCCGGTCGCGCATCTTGCGTGCGATGATGATGTTATCGACGAAGTTGCCTGCGATCATCAGGCCTGTGATGGCGGCGAACAGCGTCCACTGGGGCCAGCCCATGCGGCCGCCCGCGCTCTCGAGCACGGCGTACAGCAGCACTGCCAGCCACATGATGAGCAGGCCAGGGAACACGGGGATCAGCAGACCGAACAGGCCGATCAGCATGATGCCGAGCGTCAGGGCTTGCAGGAGCGCTTCGCCGAGAGTCGTAGGATCGATCATACGTCAGTGCAACCGAGCCAGGTACCGTTTTCGTTACGCCGCATGCGCCGTCTAGGGGCGGATCACGTCGACGCCGCCCATCCAGGGCCGCAGCGCGTCGGGCACGACGATCGAGCCGTCCTCCTGCTGATAATTCTCCATCACGGCGATGAGAGTCCGCGGCAGCCCAAGCCCTGAGCCGTTGAGGGTATGCGGGAAACGGGTCTTGCCACTCTCGGCCATGCGATACTTGACGCCGGCTCGCCGCGCCTGGAAGTCGCGGCAGTTCGACACCGATGACACCTCCAGCCACTCGCCGCAGCCGGGGGCCCAGACCTCCACATCGTAGGTCATGGCCGCGCTGAAGCCGAGGTCGCCGGTGCAGAGTAGCTTGACGCGGTGCGTCAAGCCGAGGGCGGTGCAGGTCTCCTCCGCGTTGGCGAGCATCTTCTCGTGCCACGCGTCAGAATCCTCCGGCTTGCAGTAGATATACATCTCAACCTTGTCGAACTGGTGGCCGCGCTTGATGCCGCGCACGTCTCGCCCGGCGCTCATCTTCTCGCGCCGGAAGCAGGGCGTGTAGGCCGTATAGAGCCGGGGCAGCAGGACCTCGTCGATGATCTCGTCCATGTGCAGACCCGTCAGCGGGACTTCCGCGGTCGGGACGAAGTACAGGTCCTCCTCATGGTCCTTGTAGAGGTTCTCGGCGAACTTTGGGAGCTGGCCCGCGCCGAAGACCGTCTCGGTCTTCACCATGAAGGGCAGGTACTTCTCGGTATAGCCCTGCCGGATGTGCAGGTCGAGCATGAAGGCGATCAGGGCGCGCTGCAGGCGGGCGCCCGGCCCGCTCAGCACGTAGAAGCGCGAGCCGGTGATCTTCGTGCCGCGCTCGAAGTCGATGATGCCGAGTGCCGGCCCCAGGTCCCAGTGAGGTTTCGGCGCGAAGCCGAGCTGCTTCGGCTCGCCCATGGCGCGCAGCACGACGTTCTCGCTGTCGTCCACGCCGTAGGGCGTCCGCTCGTCGGGGATGTTCGGCAGCGCGGCGGTCTGCGCCTTGAGCTGCGTGTCGATGTCGGCGACCTGCCTGTCCAGCTCGCCGATCTGGTCTCCGACGGCGCGCATCGCCTCGATCTTCGACTGCCGCCCGGCGGCGTCCTTCATCCTGCCGATCTCCTTCGAGACGGCATTGCGCTCTGCCTTCAGGCCTTCGACCTTGGTCAGCAGCGCGCGGCGCTGCTCGTCGAGCTGCAAGATCGCCTCGACGGAGGCGGTATCCATCTGGCGGTCTTTGAGCGCCTTCCGGACGAGATCGGGTCCTTCGCGAATCAGGTTGATGTCGAGCATGGCTGCACCTCCGTGAAAAAGAATACGCCCCGGTCCATTGCAGGACGAGGGGCGTCTCGTGGTGCCACCTGCTTTCGCCATTATCCGGGAGCCCGCGGCTCGTTGAAGAGGATAACAGCCTCCGAGTGCGCGCTAACGGTCGCGGCCGTCCCTCTTACGATGGCGTTCTTTGCCGATCCCTGCGAGGGCGACATGGCGAAGTGGATGGGGCTGACTTGCCGGCCGCCTCGCACCTTGCTGCGGTTGCTTCGCAGCGTGGCGGCTCTCTGAACGGTTCGTCAACCCGTGGCTTCGCGCGGTCTTGTGCGGCGGATTATACGCCGAAGAGTGTCGTTGTCAATGTTTATTGCCAGTAAAGTACTCGGTGGTCGCCTGCCCCGGCTGGCTGATGCCTTCGCGGCTCAGCACCTTCCAGATCGAAAGGAGAATGATCCGGATATCGAGCCAGAATGACCGGTGGTCCACATACCAGACGTCCAGGGCGAACCGCTCCGGCCATTCCAGCGCGTTGCGCCCGTGGACCTGGGCCCAGCCGGTGATGCCGGGATAGGCGTCGTGCCTGCGCCGCTGCTCCGCGGAATAGAGCGGCAGGTACTCCATGAGCAGCGGGCGGGGCCCCACCAGGCTCATGTCGCCGCGCAGGATGTTGAACAGCTCCGGCAGCTCATCCAGGCTCCATGCGCGTAGGAATCGTCCTAATCCGGTGAGGCGGGCGCTATCGGGTAACAGCTGACCGGCTGGGTCGCGGGCGTCGGTCATCGTTCGGAACTTATACAGGTGAAATGGGCGCTCCTTGTAGCCGGGGCGCTGCTGCCGGAACAGCACGGGTGTCCCAAGCAAGACGCGCACCAGCACGGCAAGGGTCAGATAAACAGGAGAGAGAATGACCAGCCCCAGCGCAGCCACCGCCAGGTCCAGGATTCGCTTGCTCAGCGGCATGCGGGAATTCTACCGCGGGGGAGGTTGGGAAATGGATCGTGGATAATGGGTAATGGGAAATCGGGAATGGGAGATCGGAGCTGGGGCTTGTTGATCTGTGGCCCATTTCGCCACGAACCATTCTCCATGACCTATTACCATGCTCCAGCGACAAACCCCAACATTAAAATATGGTATTATCCTGCTGGGAGTGAGAGCCATGAATGAGCGAATCCTTATCATCGAAGACGACCAGGCTATCCTCAAACTGCTCCAGCGGGGACTGGCATACGAAGGCTACACCGTTGATACTGCAACCGACGGGCGCACGGGGCTGATCCTTGCCCGGGACCACACACCCGACCTTGTCATCCTGGACTGGATGCTGCCCGGGATGGACGGGCTGGAAGTCTGCCACCGGCTGCGCACGGGCGGTTCCATCCCCATCCTGATGCTGACCGCCAAGGATACCGTGCAGGACCGCATCCAGGGGCTGGACGCCGGCGCCGACGACTACATGATCAAGCCGTTCAATCTGGACGAGCTGCTTGCACGCGTGCGGGCATTGCTGCGCCGCACCCAGCCGGAGCGTGTACCCGTCTTGAAGTTTGCCGATCTCACGCTCGATACCGGCTCGCGTCAGGCTTCACGCGCCAGCCGCCTGGTGCCGCTGACCGCCAAGGAATACGAGCTGCTCGAGCTGTTCCTGCGCCACCCCAAGCAGGTGCTCACACGCGAAGTGATCTTCGACCGCGTCTGGGGCTACGATTTCGGCGGCGAGAGCAACGTGCTGGAAGTCTATATCCGCTACCTGCGTCAAAAGCTGGAAGCGGAGGGCGAATCCCGTCTCATCCATACCGTGCGCGGCGTCGGTTACGTGCTTCGCGAAAACCCGTGACACCAGTTACTGGTTACTGGTTACTCGTTACTGGTTACTGGTCACTGATTACTGGTCACTGGTCACTGATTACTGGTCACTAGCTACTGACAACCGCCAACTGATCCCTCACTGACCTGATGTGTCTCTTCGTCTCCGCCTGACGCTGCTGTACTCCACCCTGGTGGGGGGCATCCTGCTCATCTTTGGCAGCGCGGTCTATATTCTCATCAGCGTGATCCTGCTCAACCAGGTGGATAACACACTGGCCGCCACGGTGCAGGACATCATCAATGTCACCCGCGTCAACTCGGAAGGGGAGATCAGCGCGATCAACCTGCCTTCGCTCGACCTGACGGCGAATACGTACGTGCAGGTATGGGGCCGCGATGGCAAGCTGAAGTCGGCCTCACCCGGCATCGCCGGTATGATGATCTCGTTGGACCCGATCGGGCTGGACAGCAAAGACCCCATCTACCGCGAAAACATCATCAATGGCATTCACCTGCGCGTCCTGACGGTTCCGCTCCAGGTGGGCGTTCACCGCATCGCCGCTTTGCAGGTGGCATCCAGCCTCACGGTGGTCGATTCGGCGCGCGCCAACCTGCTGAACGTGCTGCTGCTCTCGGCCATTCTCTCGGCGGCTCTTGCCGCACTGGGTTCCTGGCTCGTCCTGGGGCGTTCGCTGGCCCCGCTCGATACCGTCGCCGAGACCGCGCAGGCCATCAACCGCGCCGACGATCTCTCGCGACGCATCCCGTACAGCGGCCCCGAGACGGACGAGATCGGCAGGCTGATCCAATCCTTCAATCAAACACTCGAGCGGCTGGAGAACCTGTTCACATCCCAGCGCCGCCTGCTCGCCGATGTGAGCCACGAGCTGCGCACGCCGCTGACGGTCATCAAGGGGAACGTGGACCTGATGCGGCGCATGAACAAGCTCGACGAAGAGTCGCTTTCGAACATCGACCAGGAGGCCGGAAGGCTGACGCGCCTGGTCGGCGGGTTGCTGCTGCTGGCACAGGCGGAGTCGGGGAAGCTCACGCTCGATATGAAGCCGGTCGAGGTGGATACGCTGCTGCTGGAGGTCTTCCAGGAGATGCGCGTCCTGGCTGGCAGCCGGATCAAGATGAAGCTGGGGGATATGGACCAGGCGGTGGTCAAGGGCGACCGTGACCGCTTGAAGCAGGTGCTGCTCAACCTGGTCGGAAATGCCATCCAGTACACGCCGGCAGGCGGGGAAGTGCTGGTGAGCCTTGCCAAGATAGGCGAACAGGTGCGCATCATCGTGCGTGACACGGGCCCGGGCATCCCGGCAGAGGACCTGCCCTTCATCTTCGAGCGGTTCTATCGCGCCGAGAAAGCCCGCACGCGCGGCACATCCACCGGTTTTGGATTGGGGCTCTCCATCGCGCAGTGGATCGTGGAGAATCACGGCGGAACGGTGGAGGTGGAGTCAAAGGAGGGCCAGGGCACCACCTTCGCCATCTGGCTGCCGCTGCTCCCCGGGCAATCCAAGCCCCAGCAGGCGGAGCGTGCTGCCGAAGAGGACTAGCAATAGCCCCACAAAAAACACCGCTGAAAAGCGGTGTTTTGCCTGGTCGTTGAGGCTGGAGGCCAAGGATCGGTTGCGCCCCGTTCGGGCCATGAGTTTTCTATCTCGGCCCTGCCGTTGAAGAGCGTGTCTTGCAAATTGCGGCGCGCGGTAGTCAAGCGTTCTCAGATCGTTCTGCCCCCATGCTGGCTTTGAGGTTTGGTCTGATATATCTGCTTGCCTGCGTTGAGGTAACCATTGATCCGGTGAGTGGCCTCATTCAGAGGGATGTCGGCGACGATGGCCCATTCCTGGCAGAGCACGGTGAAGGCTACGCGGCGCAGGTCG
>DATKAF010000039.1:0-7338 GCA_035498395.1 Anaerolineales bacterium | reverse complement strand
TGATTTATGTGCGCTTATTGACAACGTACGGTCCGGGTTGAACGTCGGGTCTATCTTTCGCTCGGCCGATGGCTATGGAATTGCACATCTGTATTTGTGCGGCATTACGCCCAAACCCCAAACCGCGGAGGTCGCGAAGACCGCCCTCGGCTCCGAACAGGCGATGCGTTGGTCGGCGCACAGGAATGCCGTCGGGCTCGTTCAGTCGCTGAAAGGTGCTGGCTACTGCATCTGGGCACTCGAGCGAACGCACGATTCAAAGAACATCGAGGCGGCACTCGCGGGAGCACCGCCTGAGCAGCGGCGCGTGCTTGTGGTCGGCAACGAGCAAGCCGGTATCGATCCGGGCATCCTTGAGCTGGCAGACAAGGTCGTCCACCTGGAGATGCGAGGGCGAAAGCAGTCTTTCAACGTGGCGGTGGCGTTTGCAATCGCCGCTCATATCATGAAACGCGGGCGAGAGAGCTAAGGTCAAGACGCGGCTTGCTGAACGCGGTTCGCCCACACGATCGGATGCTCAACCTGCGCTCCGATTGCCTGCGCGATCTGCATGCGGCAGGCCGCGCCTGTGGCCGCAATCGGCAAGTTGCCTGCTGATCGAAGCTGCGGAAGGAGTCTGAGGTCTGCAATCTGCTGTGAAAGCCCGTAGTGCTCGGCCTCGTAGCCGAACGTTCCCGCCATACCGCAACAACCAGCGTTGGTGACTTGAACATCAAACCCACACACCCGCAGTAGCTCCGCGGAAGAAGCGGAACCTGTTGGCAGTCCGTCTGGTGCGGAGGGCTCTGCCCTTTGGTGGCAGTGTGGATGGAAGATGATTTGTGGCTGATTTGTGGCTATACGCAAAGCGGCTGAGGCCCTTGAGCGGATGAGGAATTCCTCGAGTGTCCACGCTTTCTCGGCTCTTGGCGCAATGTCTTCCTTCTGCTCAGGTAACAAGTCGACGTACTCGTGCCGAAACGCATACACCTCCGATGGCTCCACCCCAACCAGCGGTAGCACTCCATCGGGATCAAGCCGGCATAGCTCTTCGAACACCGCACGCGCTTGTTTCCTCGCGCCCTCAATGAACCCCTTTGAAAGCAGTGCGGCTCCAGCCGCCACTGTCTGCAATGGGATGACATTGAAACCGAGCTTCCACAGCAAGTCGAACGCGGCCTGCTCCACCGTTGCATCCACGTAGTGCGTGAAGGCCTCGCGCAGGAACAGCACACGCTGGCCGCCGGGTCTTGGCTTGGGACGCGCAGGCCGCCTGACAAATCTGGGGAACGGTCGATCGGTGGTCAGGCCCAAGAGCG
This sequence comes from Anaerolineales bacterium, assembly GCA_035498395.1. Classification (GTDB taxonomy): domain Bacteria; phylum Chloroflexota; class Anaerolineae; order Anaerolineales; family Villigracilaceae; genus Fen-1038. Next base: position 6,040 of record DATKAF010000039.1, on the reverse strand, counting down.
AAGCCATCGTCCCGCGAGCGGCCGGGATGCCGGAGACAGTATTGACCAGCGGCGCAAGGGTGGACGCCAGCCGCGCGGTAACGTGGAAGTACCCAAAAGCGTAATCCCGGAGGCGCCGCGGATGGTGCTGATAGTAGCGGGACAGGAACTCGAACTTTAGCTTCGCCATGTCCACGCCGCTCGGACACTCAGCCTTGCAGCCCTTGCAGGCGAGACACAAGTCCAAAGCTTCGAACACGGCTTGCTCGGAAGCCATACTCCACCCTTCAGCAGGGCTGATTCGGATTAGCGAGCGCAGGAGATTGGCGCGCCCGCGCGTGGAGTGCATCTCTTCCCGCGTCGCCTGGAAGGACGGGCACATGACGCCGGTGTCCTTACGGCACACGCCCTGGCCGTTGCACTGCTCGATGGCAGTCACCAGGCCGCCGTTGGCTTTGAAGCCCAGCGCGGGGAACCACGGACGGCTCTGATAATCGATGCCATAGCGAAGGTGCGTGTCCATCGGCGGCGCGTCGAACATCTTGCCCGGATTCAGGAGGCCACGAGGGTCCGCGGCCTGCTTCAGGGCACGCATGGCGCCGATCAGTTCATCACCGTAGGTCGCGCGGAGCCACTCCCCGCGGGCGATCCCATCGCCATGCTCAGAGGCCATCGCGCCGCCCAGTCGAAGCGTCAGAGCCAGGACTCGCTGCGCAATCTCACGCAGCGACGTCACACCTGCGCGGCTTTTCAGATCGAGGACGGGCCGGATGTGGAGGCAGCCCGCCGAAGCGTGGGCGTAGATGCCGCCCTCTGTATGATGGTCCTTGAGAATGCGCTCGACCTCGCGGACGTATTCTCCCAGATGCTCAACCGGAATGGCGCAGTCCTCTATAAACGCTGCCGGGCGCGCCGATTGAGGGCGCAGATCCAATATGCCGAGCCCGGCGCGCCGCACATTCCAGACGCGCTCTTGCTCCTCCGGCGTGATGGCAAGTGCGGCTCCCTTTCGAAGCTGCCGGGCAGCATCAACCAGCGCATCCGGCCGTTCTCCGCTGAACTCGACGACGAGGACCGCGGCTGGGTCGCCACTCACCCATTCCATCTGGGAGGCGAAACCCGGCACCAGCCATGCAAGCTGAAGGATCAGGCGTGGGATAAGCTCAACAGCTGACGGATTGTGGGTGAGAATCTCAGGGACCGCATCACAGGCCGCGGCTGCGCTCTCGTAGGAGAGTATCGCGAGCACGGTGTGCTTCGGTTTGTGCACCAGTTGCACAGTTGCCCGCCGGATAACCGCCAGCGTACCTTCACTGCCAGCCAGAAGTGATGCCAGATTGATCGCGCCCGGACGAGAAGGCGGGTACGCTTCTCCGATCCATCGCGGCGGCTGCGTTGCCGACCAGGAAAGCAGGTAGTTCAGCCTGTAGCCTGCCGAATTCCGCCACGAACGCGGATAGTGCCTATAGATCGCATCGGCATGCTCAGCGCGAATGCGGCGTGCGGCGTCCAGGAAGCTGTCATATGGCGAGGGGCGGTTGGCGAGAGGGGCTTCCGCTGGCGCCTCGCCGAGCTGCGCGAGCGAGCCGTCCGCCATAACCACATCCGCGGAGAGAAGATGATCCGCGGTCATGCCGTACAGGATGGAGTGGGCGCCGGTCGCGTTGTTGGCGATGACCCCGCCCATCGTGGCACGTTCCGCCGAGGCAGGATCAGGCCCATATTGCAGGCCGAACTTCGAAGCTGCCGCGTTCAGCTTCGCAAGGATCACGCCAGGCTCAAACGTGGCCGTGCGCGACTCAGGGTTGACATCGATCAGCTTGTCGAGCCATCGCGAGCAGTCAACGACTACTGCCTCACCGATGGCCTGCCCTGCCAGTGAGGTACCCGAGCCGCGCGGCAAGATCGGCAGACGGTGCTTTGCCGCCAGCTCCACCACCGCCTGCAGATCATCCTGCGTGCGCGGCAGCACCACCCCAAGCGGCTCGATCTGGTAAATCGAGGCATCCGTGCCATACAAGACCCGCGACGCCTGGTCGTTGCGGATATCACCGGTGAAATGCTTTCGCAGCTCGTTTACGAAGTCAGGAGGCAGCGGCATGGCCTTAGTATAGCCTTCGCAGGTCGCAGAGGTTGAGGGTTTTCAGATGAGAAGGCCCTCAAGCCTGCGAGACTTGAGGGCCGGAGATGCTTCGAGCTGCGCCGGTTACTTGCTCTTGCCCTGTGCGGCAACTGAGGCAGCCGCTTTTGCGACCGCCTCCGGGTCACCGAGATAGTAGTGCTTGACCGGCCTTAGACTCTCGTCCAGCTCGTATACCAGCGGGATGCCCGTCGGGATGTTGAGCTCGGGGATTTCCGCGTCGGAAATGTCATCGAGGTATTTGACCATGGCGCGCAGGCTGTTGCCATGAGCGGCGATCAGCACGCGCTTGCCGGTCTTGATCATCGGCGCCAGCGTGCTGTGCCAGTATGGCAGCACGCGCTCGAGCGTGATTTTCAGCGATTCGGTCGCAGGCGTTTGATCGGGGGTCAGCGATGCGTACCGGGGATCGAAGCGCGGGTGGCGCTCGTCGTTAAACTCCAGAGCCGGCGGCGGAACATCGTAACTGCGCCGCCAGAGCTTGACCTGCGCCTCGCCGAACTTGGCCGCCGTTTCGGCCTTGTTCAGGCCTTGCAGCGCGCCGTAATGCCGCTCATTGAGCTGCCATGCGTTGACCACCGGAATCCATTCCAGGCCCATCTCCTCCAGCGCGATCCACAAGGTCTGAATGGCCCGCCGAAGAACCGACGTGTAGGCGATGTCGAAGGCGTAGCCGCCCTCCTTCAGGAGCTTCCCCGCTGCATGGGCCTCCGCATAGCCCTGTTCGCTCAGACCGACGTCCGTCCAGCCCGTGAACCGGTTCTCGAGGTTCCAGGTGCTCTGTCCGTGACGAAGTAGAACCAGCTTATACATAGGTGCCTCTTGATTCGAAAGTTGAGAGCGCGTAGCGCCCTTTCAGGATTCCCGCTCCCTATTCACGCTATCTGATTATATCCTCCCCTTGCCCTTTTCTGCACGAACCCATAGAATCGGACCATGACTGAAGACGTCACTCCCGTTCGGCAGCAATATCTCGAGATCAAGCGGGAGTACCCGAACACCATCCTCTTCTTCCGGCTGGGGGATTTCTACGAGACCTTCGACGAAGATGCGGAGACAACGGCCCGCGAGCTGGATATCGTGCTGACCTCGCGTCCGGTCGGCAAGGGCGTCCGGGCGCCGCTCGCCGGAATCCCGTATCACGCGGTCGAGAACTATCTCGCAAGGCTGGTGGAGAAAGGCTACCACGTCGCCATTTGCGAGCAACTGGGCGACCAGCCCGTGAAGGGCATCTTCCCGCGCAAGGTGACACGGGTGGTCACGCCGGGAACGGTCATCGAGCCGGGCTTGCTGGTAGGCGACGCCAATAACTACCTGGCGGCTGTGATTCTCTCGGAAAGCGCGACGCCTGGGGAATCCAAGGCCGCCGTGGCGTACGCGGACATCACGACCGGCGAATTTGCGGCGACCCAACTGCCGCAAAATGCTTTGCGGGCCGAAATCGCGCGCCTGCACCCGGCGGAGATCATCCATCCCGATACGCAGGCACTCAAAGAGCTGGGTGAGATGCACCTGACCGCACTGCCGGATTGGCGGTTCGAGCCCGGCAGAGCGGAAGAGACGCTGCGCTCACACTTCAAGACCTCCACGCTGGAGGGCTTTGGGCTGACCGGGCTCGGACTCGCGCAACGTGCTGCAGGGGCGATCCTCCAGTACTTGAAGGAGACACAGCCCGACTCGCTGGGGCTGCTGACAGGCTTCCGGTACTACAGCCTGGACGAGTTCATGACATTGGATGCCTCGACGCGGCGCAACCTTGAGATCGAGGAGACGCTGCGCGGCGAGCGCAAGGGCTCGCTGCTGGGTGTGCTCGACGAAACGGTCACGCCGATGGGCAAGCGCCTGATGCACCAGTGGATCAGCCAGCCGCTGCTGCACACAGAGAGCATCCGAAGGCGACAGGCCGGCGTGCAGACCTTCTTCGAGCGCGGCATGGAACGCGCTGAGATGCGGACGCTGCTAAAGCCACTGGCCGACCTGGAACGGCTGGTCAACCGGATCGCCTCCGGTCATGCCCAACCCAGAGAGCTGATCGCGGCGCGGGACACTCTGCGCAACGTGCCGCGCATCGTCAGCGTGCTGGAGGCGATTGGCGGTGAGACGCCCCTGCCCCTCCCGCAACTGTGCCAGCAGGAACTGGCTCTGTTGGAGGCAGCCATCGCCGATGAACCGCCAGCCACGCTGCAAAACACCGGCGTCATCCGGCACGGCTACTCGGAGGACCTGGATTCCATCGTGGAGGCCTCGCAGCATGCTCGCGACTGGATCGCCAACCTGGAGGGCGTCGAGCGGGAGCGGACTGGTATCAGGACCTTGAAAGTCGGATACAACAAGATCTTCGGATACTATATCGAAATCTCGCGCGGCGCAGCAGACAAGGCGCCTGAGAACTATATCCGTAAGCAGACGCTGGTCAACGCCGAGCGATATATCACACCGGAGATGAAGGAATACGAGACGCTGGTGCTCAACGCCGAGGATCGTATACGCGAAGTGGAAGTGCGGCTGTTCCGCGAGGTGTGCGCGACGCTGACGAAGTCCTCGGCCGCGCTGCTGCGAACCGCGCGGGCCTTGGGCGAGCTGGACGTTCTGGCAGCGCTGGCAGAAGTGGCGGCGGTGAACGGGTATGCCCGCCCCGAGGTCCACGAAGGAACAGAGTTGGAGATTCGGGATGGGCGGCATCCGGTGGTGGAGCAGTCACTGCGCGGAACACGATACGTCCCGAACGACGTAGTGTTCGAAAAGGGCGAGATCGTCCGGGTCATCACGGGACCGAACATGTCGGGTAAGTCCACGTACCTCCGGCAGGCCGCGCTGATCGTGCTAATGGCGCAGATCGGGTCGTTCGTATCGGCGAAGTCCGCCCGGATCGGGCTGGTGGATCGCATCTTCACGCGCATCGGAGCGCAGGACGAGATCCACGCGGGACAATCGACGTTCATGGTCGAGATGATCGAGGCGGCGAGCATCCTGCACCATGCGACGCCGCGTAGCCTGCTGATCCTGGACGAGATCGGGCGCGGGACCAGCACCTACGACGGCGTGTCAATCGCGTGGGCGGTCGTCGAGTATATCCACAACCACCCGTACTTGCGGGCGAAGACGCTCTTTGCGACGCACTACCACGAGCTGACGCAACTGGCGGAGCTGCTGCCCGGGGTCAGGAACTACAACGTGGCGGTCAGCGAGGCAGATGGTACGGTGGTATTCCTGCACCGGATCGTGCCGGGCGGAGCCGACCGGTCCTATGGCATACACGTGGCGCAACTGGCCGGGCTGCCCGCGCCCGTGATCCAGCGGGCAAACGAGATCATGACAGAGCTGGAGAAGTCCTCGGGGCAGGCTGTGCGAATCAACCCGCACGCCGCGCAGCAGGCGGCGCTGTTCCCGGAGACAAGCCCGCTCATCGACGAGCTGGAGGCGGTGGATATGGACTCGCTCTCCCCCATCGAGGCGCTGAACAAGCTGTTCGAGTGGAGGAAGAAGTACCTCAAGGGACAGTGAAAACCTGGAACGCACGAAAATCGACAAGTTCCATCTCAGGCCGGGTGAGGACAAACAACAATCATGAGGAAGCTGGGTACACCAACAAAGGAACAGGCGGGAGTACTGATCGCCATCATGGCAGTGCTATTCGGGGCATGGGTGAGGCTGCTCATCCCGCAGACCGCCGGATTCCCGGTGAATGATGGCGGTCTCTTTTACGTCATGCTGCGGGCCGTGCAGGCCAATAGGCTGCGCATCCCGCCAGCAGTGCAGTACAACGGATTGAACATCCCGTTCGCCTACCCGCCGCTGGGATTCGTCGCGGGGGCGGTAGCGGCCAACGCGTTCCATGCCGACGCGATCAGGATTTTGCAGTGGCTGCCGGGGGTCGTGCTCATCGCGACCATTCCGGCCTTCTACTTTCTTTCGAAGGCA
>DATKAF010000038.1:0-28597 GCA_035498395.1 Anaerolineales bacterium | reverse complement strand
GTTGGTCGCCCGCACAATGCCGTCGATGGTGGATTGGCCGGTGCCGTAGCGGTTATCGAAGAAGTGCTTTGTCATCGCGTCATTCACGGCGATCACCGGGAAGTTCAGCATCTTGTCGGCTGCCATCGCCCGCAGGCGGATGACGCCGGTGGTCGTTTCCTCAGTCCCGCCGATGATTCCCGGCAGCAGCTCCCTGCGGTCTTTGTGGATCGTCGAGACCAGGTCGGCCCCGTCGTCCATCGTCATCTGCGGCTTGTGGTCCAGCGCCGCGCCGATGTGCTTGTAGTACGTCACGTTGTTCTCGCCCTTGATGGCGAATGTAGGGATCTCGTACATATTGACCAGCGCCGCCGCCACATCGTCCTGCGTCGAGAGCGGGTTCGAGGCGGTCAGCACCAGGTCGGCGCCGCCGTCGTGGAGGGTGCGCGCCAGGTTGGCGGTTTCGGTCGTCACGTGCAGGCAGGCCGAAAGGCGGATCCCCTTCAAGGGCTTTTCCTTCGCGAAGCGCTCGCGGATCTGCCGCAGCACCGGCATTTCGCGCTCGGCCCAGTCGATCCGCCGCCGTCCGCCCTCTGCCTGGTCGATATCCTTGATGTCGTAGTTATCGCTCATGTTCGCTCCTTGGTGGGACGTGATTCGTGGGACGTGAATCGAGAATCGTTAGTCGAGAGACGTTGAGGTCATATCATCCGCATCTTCAACTCTCGCTCTTCGCCTCTCGCACCAACTCATCCAGCTTCCCATGGTCATCAAAATGCTTCCGGAAGCGCTGCACGAACTCCTGCCGCGTATATGCGTGGCTCTGCGGCCCGCGGCACTCCAGGCAGTACACCGCCGCCAGCGAGCCGACCTCGCCGCACAGCGTCCAATCCCAGCCGCGCGAGTATCCTGTCAGGAACCCGCCTCGGAATGCATCGCCGACCCCGGTCGGGTCCACGATCTCCCTCTCCGGCACGGTTGGGATGAAACATTCCTGCCCGGCTGTGTACAGGTTGGCTCCGTCCTTGCCGCGTGTCACCACCAGCACCTTGACGTGCCGGAGCATCTCCTTCAGGTCCCAGCCGGTCTTCTTGGAGATCAAGCCGAACTCGTAGTCATTGCAGAACAGAAAGAACGCCCCCTCCATGTCGCGCGCCAGCTCGCTGCCTTCCAGCCGCAGCACCTGCTGGCTCGGATCATATAGGTACTTGATCCCCAGCTCGCGGCACTCGGCCGGGAACTTCATCATGGCGTCCGGCGCGCTGGGGCTGACCACCACCAGATCAGGCTTCGCGGCCAGCCCCCGGATCGATTGGATCGCGGAGTGCGCCATCGCGCCGGGAGAGAACGAAGCGATCTGCGCGGAAGCCCGGTCGGTCGTCGCGAAGAAGGATGCGGTGAACTCGCCGGGCACCACCTCCATCAACCTCGTGTCCACGCCTTTCGAATCCAGCCAGCGCCGGTAATCATCGAAATCTTCTCCGACGGTCGCCATGATGCGCGGCCTCTCGCCCAGCAGCGCCATGGTGTAAGCGATGTTCGGCGCGATGCCGCCCCGCACCTTCGACATCGAGTCCACCAGGAACGACAGGCTGATCGAGCCGAGCCGTTCCGGCAGGATCTGTTCCTTGAACAGCCCCGGGAAGGTCATCAGATAGTCGTATGCAACCGAACCGGTTAGCAGAATGTCCATGCATGCCTCTTGCTCAAGTCTCTCTTCCCTCCGGCAGGTGGCTGCCCGCAAGGGATCCGCAGCATACAGAAGAAAAATGGAGGCCGGGGTGTTCTACCCTGGGCTCCATTTTTCTTCGGATACTTATCCTGGAATGGGCAGGCGTTTCTCCCGCCCATTCCAGGAATCCGAGCCGCAGGAAAAGGCGTGGCGACCAGAGGTACGCCACGCCGGTTTGAGCGCGCAAAAGTTTATCATGCGGCGCCCGCTTTGTCTAGAAATCCTGCCGGTTGCTGGATCTCCCTCCCACGGCCTCGGTTGCCAGTATCGTCTTGAACCGGCTAGCCCGGCTCCCTACCTGGTAGTCTGCAGGTATGCCAGTATGTCCTTCAGCGTCTCCTCAGTGGCGCGCCGCGTCCAGCCCAGCTCGCGTGCAGCCTTGTCCGCGCTGGCCCAGTACGTGTAATCGTTCATCGCGGCCAGCGCCTCCGAGCTGAACGCCATTTGCATGCCCATGCGCTCCATGAGGCCCGCCATGCCCGACAACCCCGCCGCGCCCCATCCGGGCAGCCAGGCGTTGGTTGCGTGGATGCCAGTGATCTTCTCGCATATCTCGAAGACCTTCCTGTAGGTTAGCGCCTCTCCGGCAAGGATGTAGCTCTCTCCCGGCTTTCCGCGTTCAAACGCCAGGATGCATCCCTCTGCAATGTCGTCCACATGTGCAAACGTAAGGCCCGATCTCGCTCCCAGCATGACGGGCGTTCGATGCAGGAACATATCGAAAACCATCACATGCGGAGACTGATCTCCTGCACCGGTCACGCCGCCGGGCTGCAGGATGATGACCGGGGTGCCTCGCCGTTGAAGCGGTTCAGCCACCTCGTAGTGTGCTTCCCACTTCGTCTGCTCGTAGCTGGATGTCATCTCCGCCTTCGGCGCTCGATAGGACTCGTCCACGAGCTGGCCGTGCGTGTTTCCAAACACGCCGACCGTGCTGGTGTGCAATATCTTCGGCACGCCGAGTTCCGCGGCCATCTCGAGCACCGTCCTCGCCCCCTCCACATTGATGGCTTGCATGCGCTGTGCGTCTCGCACTCCCACGGCATACCACCCCGCAAGGTGGAATACGGCATCTGCTCCTTCCATCGCCCCGCGGATCGCATCCGCGCTGGTCAGGTCTCCCTTGACCAGCCTCGCCCCCTGACTCGTCAATCCAGCCGCTCTTTCAGGCTCGCGCACCAGGCAGACGGCCTCGTATCCCCTCTCGACCAGCTTCGGGATCAGATGGCTTCCAATAAAACCACTTGCACCAGTTACGAATACTTTGCTGCTCATGCTCTCGGTTCCTGTCTCAGTCCAGACGTGGGTATTGGGCGGGCAACCGGAAGTCTAACTCAAACCACCCCAGGTGGTCCGGAGGCCGGCATCTGAGATCCCTATCCCCCTTCGACCTCGATCTTGACCTGGCACGTGCCTTTCTGCACCCCAACGCAGTGCGCTCCCGCCGTAATGTCCTGCGGTAGAGCGAACCTCGCCTCACAGTGATTGAAGTAGCACGGCAGGTCCGCCAGCGGCTCATCATCCACGAACACCCGGTACGTACGCGCGCTCTCGTCGTATCCGCCGCAGGTGTCCCGGAAATATCCTCCCGACGCGATCACCGTCACTTCGCTCCCGGCGCGCAGCTCATCCGGCTGGACGTCTGTGATTTTCGGGAGGATCTCCTCCCGTGCGCATGTTGCCGTCGGCGTACCAGGAAAGGGTATGAGCTTCCCGGGCTGCACTGCGCGCCTAGGCGCGCACCCTGCCAGCAGGATACAGGTGCAGATGATTAGTATGAAATTCTTCTTGGGCGAATAATCGGCTTTAATAGCGTGCTCCTTCGCGTTGCTCGATCCGCTGATCGTAAATCTGAAATCGTAAATTGTGTTACTTGTGCCTCGCCACATCCGCCCGCCTGACACCCGGCACTTGACCCCTGATACTACTTGTGCCATGGCACATCCACCGGAACGCCGGTCGGCGGTATCTTTGCCGATTGGTCCCCAATGTACACGCTGTACGAGCCTCCGGGCACGACGTCCAGCGCCGTCAAATCGTTTGATGCGCACTTGGTAGCTGCCTCGCAGCCTGTCGCTCCAAAGTGATAACTGTCTTCATTGATCAGCACCGCATAGAAAATGTACGTCCCTGGTGCCTCGACTGCGAATGTCAGGGGCGGCGACGTGGGCAGCACCACCAGCCCGTGCGAGCCCGCCGGCATGACGATATGAAACGTCTTGCCTGTGTGCACCTCCTGGGCATAGATGGTAGCCGCGAATCCGGCTCCTCCGGCGCCCATGTCCAGCGTCGCGGTGATATTCGCCATCGCCGACGGTTTCTTTGGGCTGCTGCACGCCCCTGCAAGCACCAGCAGCGCGGTGCATACAAGCGTCCTTGACTTCATGCTCATTCTCCTCGCGGCATTCTCATTTCCGATTCTATCGGCTCTGCCAGCCGCCGTCATGTGTCATTTGTCATGGCAGCCTCGATCTGGCGGCTCTCACGCGGCAAGGCCCCAGTGCGATGCTCCGCGGAATAATTCCGTCCCTCCGCCGGATCGTCAACATGAGAGCCTTGCTTGACACTCACCTGCCTTGCCGGTATAAAACACAGCCATGAGACGTGATTCGGGCGCGCCCACCACGGATTCCGGGCAATTTGCCCTCCAGACCGCACAGTGTCGGCGTCTTCGCCGCATTTTCGCTCATCTTTGGCGCCTGCGTGGCAAGGCGGTACTGCTTGCCGTTGCCATGGCAGTCGCAAGCTGCAACATCAGCGTACGGCCTCCTACTCCACCTTCCGGCACGAATGCACCGGGTTCCGTTCCCACCGGATCAGGCGGCACACCAGGTATCCCGGTCACGCCCAATGCTCCGCCGACAGCCACGCCCGTACCCATCGCCCGCGTGGGCAGCGGTGACAAGGCATTATTCGACGGTGATGTCGACACGGCCATGCTGGAGTATCGCGCCGCCGCTCAGGAGACCAGTGACCCGGATATCCGTGCTGCTGCCCTATGGGGTCTCGCGCGCTCCCAGTATGCCGACTCTCGCTTCAATGACTCCATCGCCACGCTTGGACAGCTCATTGCGGACTATCCGAAGTCCCCATACGCCGCGCCCGCTGCATTCCTCAAAGGACAAAGCTACTTCGCCACCTCGCATTACGCCGAGGCCGCCAATGCTTACAAGGTTTATCTTGAAGGCCGTCCCGGCGTCCTGGACTCCTATGTCAATGAATTGCGGGGCGATGCCCTTTCCCAGGCCGGCAACTATTCCGATGCCCTCGCCGCATACACCTCCGCCCAATCGGCTCCCCACCTTGATGATGCCCAGGCGCTCCAGGTGAAGATCGCGCAGGCCAATGCGGACTTGGGCAACTACGATACCGCCATCTCGATGTACGACACGATCGCAACCAACACCACCAACGACTACACCCGCGCGCAGATGGACTTCCTCGCCGGTCAGGCCTACCTGGCGCAGGGCAAGAGCGACCCGGCTTATGAGCGGTTCAAGCACGCCATTGCCAACTATCCGGTTTCGAACTACGCCTATCAGGCACTCGTGCAACTGGTCTCCGCCAATGTGCCCGTGGACAACCTGGACCGCGGCCTGACGGATTACTTTGCCGGGCAGTACGACGTTGCTCTCACCTACCTGGAACGCTATATTGCGGATAACCCCGGCGAGGATGGCACGGCTCACTACTACCGCGCCTATGCCCTGGAGGAGTTGCAGCAGTACGACAAAGCTGTGGAAGCTTTCACCTTCTTCATCGACAACTACCGGTCGCACCCCAAGTGGGTCGATGCCTGGGAGGAGAAGTCCAACATCCAGTGGTACCGCCTGAACCAGTATCCCCAGGCGGCGCAGACCCTGTTGGACTATGTAGCGGCCGCCTCTGTTTCATCCGCGGCCCCTGACGAGCTCATGCGGGCGGCGCGCATCTACGAGCGCGATGGCCGCTTCGATGACGCCGCGAAGACCTGGCAGCGTGTCGCCGATGAATATCCCGGTGACAGCCAGGCCCCGACCGCTGTCTTCTTTGCCGGCATCATGCAGTATCGCCAGGCCGATTACAACTCTGCCTTGCCCCTCTTCGAGCGCAGCCTGGTGCTCTCCACCCAGTCCGAAGACCAGGCCCGCGCCTACCTGTGGATCGGCAAGACCCATCAGAAGCTCGGCAGCACGACCGATGCTCAGAACGCCTGGCAGCAGGGCCAGATCGCCGATCCCGGCGGCTACTACAGCGAGCGTTGCAGCGATCTGCTAATGGGAACATCTCCGTTCGAACCGCCTGCGGCCGCCGACCTGAAGCCTGATCTGGCTGCCGAGCGCAAAGCCGCCGACTCCTGGGTGCGGCTGACCTTCAAGCTGCCTGCCAGCACCGATCTCTCAGGCATCGGCGCGCTGCAATCCGACGCCAGGCTGATCCGCGGCCGCGAGCTGTGGAACCTCGGCCACTACGAGGAGGCTCGTCTCGAGTTCGAGGACCTGCGCTGCGAGCTTGCATCTCTGTCCGGGCTTGACTGCCAGAGCCTTGCGCCCGCCGCCAACGCCTCTGCGGTCTCCGATCAGACGAAGGGCCAGCTTGCGGTCATGACCTATCAGCTGGCCAACTTCCTGCTCGACATCGGGATGTATCGCTCGGGCATATACGCCGCGCGCCAGGTGCTGAGTCTGGCCGGGCTGAGCACGCAGGCACAGACCATGCTGGCGCCCCCCTATTTCAACCACGTGCGCTACGGTCTCTACTACGACGACCTCATTCGCGCCGCGGCCGGACAGAACGGTTTCGATCCGCTGTTCCTGTTCAGTGTTGTGCGCCAGGAGAGCCTCTTCGAGGGATTCGTGAGTTCCACCGCTGGCGCGCGCGGCTTGATGCAGATCGTGCCAAGCACCGGCGCGGGCATTGCGCGTGCCCTCGGCTGGCCCATAAACTATGATGCCAGCCAGCTCTACCGCCCCAATATCAGTATTGACTTCGGCTCCTACTACCTGGCCTCAGGCCGCAACTCGGTCGATGGCGACCTCTACGCGGCGCTCGCCGCCTATAACGGCGGCCTCGGCAACGCCCTGGACTGGAAGCAGCTCGGCCAGAATGACCCCGATCTCTTCCTCGAGTCCGTCCGCTTCGAAGAGAGCCGCAACTATATCCGTAACATCTACGAGATCTACAACATCTACCGCCGCCTCTACGGGCCTACTTCCTAGGCCGCCATACGAAAAGGACGCGGCTCCTGCCACGTCCCTGGTTCTTCCTGCCTTCCAGCTGCAACCGGACCGGTCAGTCCAGGTGAGCCACGATCCGCATGTGCGCCGTCTCGGCATCCATGTCCAGCACCGAGATCAGCTTATCCCGCCCGGTTTCGCCTGCCACGATCTCGAGCCGCGACTTGGGCACGTTCAACACCTCTGCAAGGAAGACCAGCAGTTGCTCATTGGCCTCCCCATCGACCGGCGGCGCGGCGATGCGGATCTTGATGGTCCCGTCTGGCAGCACTTCGGCGATCTCGTTGCGGCTGGCGCGCGGCGTGATGCGCACGGCCAGGGCTGATCCCATTCTGCCATCATGCAGGTGAAAGCTGCGCTTCGACATCCATTACCTCATCTCAACGAGTACAGCAGGCTGGTGACCACACGCGAGATCAGCTCTATCAGGACGATCAGGATCATCGGGCTGAAGTCGATCGAGCCGGTGGCGGGCATCACGCGCCGGATGGGCGCCAGCATCGGGTCCATGATGCGGTCCAACGCCTCCCGCAAGGGATGATAAGGGGGAAGAACCCAACTGACGACCACCCACACAATGATCAGGATGATCAGCAGCGTCGTCAGAAAGCTGATCGCCTGGGCAAGGCCGGCTGCCATCAGTCAGCCTCCGGATAAGGCCGCGGGCCCACGATCGCCTGCCCCACCCTTACCAACGTGGCGCCTTCTTCGACTGCCACTCCAAAATCCGCGCTGGTGCCCATGGATAGCTCCTGCCATTCGGCCCCGGGAACCTCCCGGGCAAGGAATTCCCGCAAGCGGCCGAGGCGCCGGAAGTGCATGCGAGCGGATTCGGGATCCGTAGAGAGAGGGGGCATCGTCATTAACCCGCGTATGGTGAGGTTTGTGAGCACAGCGACCGCACGCACATCCTCCAGCAACCCGGTCCACTGGGATTCATCTGCGGCGTTCCAGCCGTGCTTGCTCGCCTCGCCGCTGACGTTGAACTCGAGCAGCACGGCCAGGCTGCGACCGGCTTCCGCGGCCGATCGGTTCAGCCGTTCCGCAAGCCGCAGGCTGTCGAGTGAGTGCACCAGGTCAAAGTGCTGGGCCACCAGCTCTGCCTTACGGCTCTGGATGTGACCGATCATGTGCCATTCTACTCCAGATTGAGAGCCCAGCTTCGCGATCTTCTCTGCGGCCTCTTCCGCATAGTTCTCGCCGAGGACGTGCGCGCCCGCCTCGATGACCGCCCGTACGATTTCGACCGGCTGTGTCTTGGTGACCACCACCAGCCGCACCGCATCGGCACGGCGACCCGCTTTCCGGGCTGCGGCCGCCATCGCATCGACGACGCGAACGTAACGCTCCCGGATGGTTTCGGTGAGATCGGTCATGGGACACATTCTACCCGACGAAGCCGGCGCTACGCGCCAAGGGCGATCAGCGCGCCGAAGCGGCCGGTCTTCCCCTGCTCCGCACGGTGCGAGTACCAGTCGTCGAGGTGGCAGGCGGTACAGATGCCGGCCAGCTCGATATGGCGAACACCGGCCCGCTGCAGCTGGAGCCGGTTGGCCGCCCATAGATTGAGGTGGGTCCTTCCGGCTTGCAGCTCGATCAACCCTTGCGCATCTGCGCCGAATGTTTCATTCACCCGGGCGATCACATCGGGCCCGACCTCGTAATGATCCACGCCGATGGATGGCCCGATGGCAGCGTGCACATCTGCGGGGTCTGAGCCGTAATGCTCGCACATGGCGCGGACCGCCGCGGAGGCCGCCCCTCCCACCGTGCCGAGCCAGCCTGCATGGGCGATCCCAACCACGTTCTTGCGCGGATCGTGCAGCAGGATCGGCACGCAATCGGCGAAGCGCATGTAGAGGGTCACCTCCGGCCGGTCTGTGAAGATGATATCTGCCTTGTGATGCTCCTGCTCTGGAGGGCGCGGCGCCTCGGCAAAGACGGCATCGGCTGAATGCACCTGCCATACGTCGAACAGGGAGCTCATCCTGCGTTCGAGCGCCGCGAACGACCTTTGCCGGTTCTCCTGGACCCGCTCGCGTTCATCTCCTACCGTTGCGCCCACGTTCAGGGAATCCCACGGCGCAGGGCTTACGCCGCCCTGCCGCGTAAAGACCGCGTGGACGATCCCGCGCGGAAAGACGTCAAACGTGTAGTATCGCAGTCCGTTGGATTGGCGAAAGGGCATTCGGAGGGGTCTCTATTGCGCTGCCCGTGCAACCGCATCCTTCTTGATGAAGAACTGCCGGGTTTCCCGCATGGAGGCTTCGATGTTCGGAAAGGCAAACCATGCGGTGGCGAACCCAAACAGGGCGCCGGTGAACACGCGCAGGAACGGCGTGCTCTCCCGATAGGGCAGATAGGCAGCCAGCCAGGGCCAGTTCATCTGGCTGAACAATTGCGAGAAGCCGTCCAGCGCAATGGGAGCGAGGCCTATAGCAAGCCACAGCATCCAGTGCAGCGCCGGCCACCGCCTGTGGGTCAACCCGTATAGCAGACCGAAGAGGAGAATGGACCCGTAAATGGCGATATCGCGCTCGCATATCGCTATCTTGTAGCCAACGGTCGCATCACCTACAAACTCGCGAGCGTAGAGGCGTGAGATGCTGAATGGGTTGGCGAGGTCCTTGATCCCGCTAACGTCTTCCAGGGTTTTCACGCCCGTCAACCCGGCTTCCTTCAGCGGATAATAGGGCTGCTCGCCAAACAGGAAGAACGAACGGAATGCAAATTGGTGGCAGAGGGGGCTGTAGATGGTATAGATGATCCTTGCAGGGTCTGATGCGCCGAGCTTCAGTAGTGTGGGAGCCACGAAAGGCAGGCCGACGTACAGCAGCATGGCGATATTCAGCATCGCGAGGTAATGCTTCGAGATCCACAGGTAAAAACCGTCGCTGCCGGTGGCAGTCTGGCCCTTGCGCACTCGCTCCTGATACTCCTCGCCGCCGACATTTTGCAGCTGTCCACGCCGGTCGCTTGCAGCGCCCAGCGTCATCTCGAGCGCCTGAGGCGAGATGGGAGCCTTCAGCTTGTACGGTCCGACCTCCACGACGGGAATCTGCTCCAGGTAAGTCTTCTGGAGGACCGGATCGGAATCTATGTCGATCTCGACCAGCCGGTGGGGGTACCTGGCCTGCAAGCCACTCAATTGCTCGCGGACCTCATCGCACAGCTTGCAGCCGGCTCTCGCGTACAGCGTAACGTTAAGCGAAGGCGCATCAGCCATGATCACAGTCCAAAGTTCACATAATAGCCGTACCGCGCGATCCACTCAAAGACGCCGGCAAACAGCATGACGCCTACGATAACTAGCACGGCCCCCATGACGATCTCCACGTAATGCGTGAACCTGCCATACTTGCGGAGCATGGTCGTAACCCAGCCAATGCCCAGCGCCGCAGCCAGGAAGGGCACGGCCAGCCCGGCCGAGTAGGCGCTCAGGAGTTTGGCGCCGAGCGCGATGGAACCACCGTTGATGGCGAGGGTAAGAATGGAGCCGAGGACAGGTCCTACGCACGGCGACCAGCCTGCCGAGAAGAAGACGCCGAGCATCATCGAGGAGAAGAGACCCCAGCGCATGCTGGGTGCATCGTGGACGCGCACATCGTATTCCAGGAATGGGATGCGCAGCACGCCCATCATATGGAGGCCAAGGATGATGACCACCACTCCGCCGACCTTGGCAAGATAGTAGCGAATGTCGTACAGGACCCCGCCCGCAGCGGACACAGCCACGCCCAGGATAACGAACACCACGCTGAAGCCGAGGACAAATGCCAGGCCGTGCGTGAACGTGAGCCAGCGATTGTAGCCGGGCGGCTCAGCGTCCGCGGTCTCCGCGCGCATCACGGCGCGTCCACCCAGATAACTCACATAAGCGGGTACCAGCGAGAACACACAGGGGGAAAGGAACGAGGCCAGGCCAGCCAGAAAGGCCAGACCGATCGTGATCTCCGAGACGTTCATTCACTAAGCCTTGGTCTCGTCCACCGTTACAGATGTGCTAAAGCCGCCGCCCACGTCCGGCCACGTTCCGCGCCATTCGCTCTGATCCAGAGCGACGGACGGCATGGTCCACCGGAATATCCACTTGGCGTCTTCCGGCGAGACATTCACACAACCGTGTGAGCGACGGACGCCGAAATCGTTATGCCAGAATGCGCCATGAATGGCGGCGCCCGCATTCGTGTTGAAGAAGATCGGCCACGGCACGGCCATGGTGTCGTAGCCGCTGTCCGAGCCGGTGTTCGCAGCCATGTGGATAGAGAAGATCTTCCAGGCGATCGCCTGATCGCCAACCGGCGTGGAGTACTTGTCACCATAGCCGGTGGATACGCGGCAGAAATAGACCTCCGAATTGCCCTCGTAGCAGGAGAGGGTCTGCTGCGTCGAGGTGGCATCCACGGTGATCTTCTTGGAGTTTGGATCGATGTTGGGGTTGATGGGAGCCACGTCCTGATCCGTGAGCACCTTGAAAGCGGTCGCATCCGCAACGAAGACATCTCCATAGCCATAGCCGTGCTGAGGCGCTTCGTTCACGCGGTAAAGCACATTCCCCGCCCCGTCCCCGCCGACCTGATCGGCCCAGATCACCTGTCCGTAATAAAGGCGCAGAGGCTGGTTGGTCTCCAATGTGTACTTGACACCCGGCGAGATCGGCGCGTTCTGCATCTGAAGGTCCACGTACGGTACGGTCACCTCGACCCAGAAACCGCTCTTGCCCGCGGGAATGGCCGTGATGGGCGTATTCGGCACGTTCCGGACCGGCTGGAGGTCCACCGCGTAGATGAAACCTTCCGGCGTTTCGACCCAGCGCGTATTGGTCCGCCCCGAAACGCTGCTGCCGACAACCTCGCGCTGCCAGACCACGACCTGATCCTGGGCAACATCCCGGATCCGCGTCGAGTTCTCGTTCGGCTGAGACATGAGCGCCGTTGAGTAAAAATTGGGCGTGACCGCCACTCTGCCAAGGCGGTCACCGACGGGGAATTGAGCCGATTGTACCGATCGGCCGAGCGATAGGCCGGGTCTGAATGCCAGCGCTCCAAAGCCAAGGCCGGCCACCTTAATGAAGTCACGACGAGAAAAACTTGCAGACTTGAACATTCACCACCATGAAAATGAAGGCATGATTTCGGGTAAGGATACACGCAAAAAGATAGAGCGTCAACGCCCCACCGCGCAAGAATTACGATTCGTTAACAGGTTAGCTGAAAAAAGCTTGCAGGGCCCGAAGGCAACTGGCGCTCACCTTATGGCCAACCTCATCTTCGCAGTACTGTACATTTGCGCCGGCCCTTTCAAGGAAGTTCACCGAGCGACGGGCAATTTCGACGCTGACCAGTTCATCCAGCGTTCCGTGCGCCACGAAGAAAGGCTTGCCTTTCAAGGGAAGGCTTCTCGCGTATTCCTCGGCGCCATCGGGCACAAAGCCCGCCAGCACCCCGGCGCGCCGAACCCGCTCCGGGTGCAGCAAGGCCATACAGTTTACCATGGCAGCGCCCTGGCTGAAACCCATGACGTCGAACTCGGCAGCATCCAGGTAATTCACTTCCGCGTAGGCGTCCACCAGTTCAAGCAGCGATTCGACCGCGGGATGCAGCTCGTCCAACGTCGGCCGGGCGTGAGCGCCCGGGCGCCAGGAATAGCCATCCGGCTTGGTCTCATACGGTGCGCGCGGGGCAATGATCCAGAACGCAGCAGCAAACCCGCGGACGAAAACCCACATGGAATTCTCATCGCCAGTCCAACCATGGATCAGGAGCAAAAGGCGCGCCGGCGCCTCCGTGGCGGGCCGGACGCGCAGAGTCCAGCCCCGGAATGTGGTGAGACCCGTATCACTTTGCACGTGCACGCTTTACGATCCAGTCAATGCCAAAGAGCGCCAGCAGAATGGCGATGATGGGAACCATGCCCCCCAGCAAGCACAGCAGCCCGAGGCCCGCCGCGCGAGGCCCATAGATCACATAGATAAGACCGAGCCCCACTACAAAGAGCAGGAGCAAGGCCCCAATACCGAGTTGTATGTTGGTCTGTTTGGCGTATTCGCGGAGATCTCGCTTCATTTAGGTCCGGCAGCCAGGCGGCCATTGCCTCGTGACATCCACGCCGGTCGCTGAAACCAACGCCTGCTCCAGCCTGTGCTCGTGGTCGCTGCTCGAATGAGCTCGGGGAGCTGCGCCGCGGTGGCTTCCTCCCCCAGTTTTACCACTTCATGGACATTTACGTTGTCGAGCAGACCGATCTCGCCAACAGAGGGCCGGATGATCACCTCAGGCTTCTCCAGCTCGAGGCGCAGTTCCGCGATCTGCCGGCCGCCGATCTCCACCGATCGCATGAACACGTCGAGCGCCCTGGCGACGCGCGTCCGGTTCAAGCGCTTCACGAACGCATCCGGCAATCCTTCGAACATGGGCAGCGGGTGCGAGCGCGGCGCCTCACCCAACGGAGAAGTCAGGGATACGGCAACGACCGGCAGCGAGGGAGCCAGCGAGCGGGCTATGGCAACGGGCACGGGGTTCAGTAACCCTCCGTCGATCAGCTCGAGCTCCTCCTGGAGAAATGAAGGAAAGATCCCCGGCAGCGCGATGGTCGAGAGGATGGCATGCCGGATGGAGCCCTGCCTGATCAGCACCTCGTTCGAGGTGCGCAGATCGACTGCCGTGACCGCGCAGGGGATCAGCAGCTCATCGAATGAGAGGTCGCCGAATCGTTCGGTCAGCCAGCCACTGACATTCGTGAGCCCATACAGTGAAGAGGTTTCGTACTTGCCGCGTGCATACATCTTGCTTTGATCCACACGCGAGAACAGCTCCTCCATGTCGTCAGGCGTGAAACCGGCCGCGTAGAAGCATGCCACCAACCCGCCGAAACTGGTGCCTGCGATCGCGCGGATCCGGAAGCCTTCCCGCTCCAGGAAGCGCAGAACACCGATGTGTGCATTACCTTTGGATCCGCCGGCGCCTAACGCCACCGAGATGTCCAGCCCCCGCTTCGATCCACTTCGTCCAAGATCAGTAAGAGTCGCCATGCGCTATCACCTATAGAGGCCACGTATGCCAGAGAACAGCACGAATATACACGATAATTCTTGCCGGCTTGTGCCGGGCGTCGCAATCCCAAGCGCCATGCACCAGCCTCATGATTCTTAACGATTCAACCCCTAGTGAATTACGACGTCGCGCTTCTCTTTGGATTGTGATGATACCAACAAGCCTGTGCAGTTCCCCGTGCGACAACGGCCAGCCGTGCCACCCTATGCATCAGAGCAAATGCGCGAGAGCCTCCACCAGGCGATCCCGATCTCGCGTCGTGTTGTAGCCCTGCACCGAGATTCGCATAAGCTTGTGCCCATTCCAATCCACCAAGGGGACCTCGACACGAAACTCATCGTAGAGGCGGGACTTCACGCGGGCGATGTCCGTCGAGGGGGGCAACGGGATGCTCGCCATCTGCACATACCACGAGTCGTCCGGGTAGAAGGAGGGAATCCCGGTCACACTTTGTATATCCTTTAATGTTTCAGCCAGCAGGGCATGGCATTCCGTCCGAATGGAAGGCCACTCATAACGCTCCTGAAACTCGATCGCGGCAGGAACGGAAAGGAAGGCTGCGATGTCCCGCGTCCCCCACCACTGGAAATAATCGACGAACGTGGAACCGGTTGAGTTATCGGCTTCGTAGCCCCAGGACACCACCAGCGGCTTGAGCAGGTGCTGCACGTCCGGCCGCGCAAACAGGAAGCCGGCCCCCTTGGGGGCGCAGAGCCACTTGTGCAGGTTGCCCCCGTAGAAATCCGCGCCCAGATCGTCGAGATGCAGCGGAACCTGCCCGGGCGCGTGCGCGCCGTCGATGAGGGTGAAGATGCCGGCAGTCCGCGCCTGCTGGATGATGTCCTCGACAGGAAGGCGGATGGCGGTCGGGCTCGTAATGTGGCTCAGGAAGATGAGGCGTGTGCGCGGGGTCACGCCGCGCCAGAAGTCATCCACAAGGCTTTCGCGCGACCTAAGCGGCAGATCCATCGGGCGATTCACATAGTCGAAGCCGCGTTCGCCTGCAAGGAACCTCCACGTGCGGTCACAGGCGCCATACTCATGGTTGGAGGCAAGCACCTCATCTCCGCGTCCAAGCTCCAGGGATCGCGCCACGATGTTCACAGAGATCGTGACGTTCTGCGTGAAGACCAGATGATCCGCGCCGGTCCCCAGATACCGGCCCAAGGCAAGGCGCGCATTCCTCATCAGCTCATCGTGGCGGCGGCCCAGGAACTCGACCGGCTGGCGTTCCAGCTCGGCCTGCCAGCGCTGATACTCGCGGAATACCGGCAGCGGTGTGGCCCCAAAAGAGCCGTGGTTCAGAAAACAGATCTGTGGATCCAGCAGGAATTGGGTTTCCAAGTTGTGCATCCTGCAATTATAGGGGCTATTCACAGCAGCCAAACGCCTTCGGCAAGCCGGGCCCGCGGCGGAATGTGATTGTTTATAATATCTGCGACTTTTATCCAGTTTTTGCGTGACATTCGGTATAGAGGCGGAAATTGACGGAATGCTAGAATCGTTGTGCAGCGAAATCTGCACTTTCCGCAACTTGTATGGGAGCCCACATGCCACCAACAACTGCAGCGAAGGCCAAGCAAGGGATGCACCTACTGGTAGACGAAGCGGAGCAGTTGCTTCAGAAGGCCGTCAGCGACCACGGCGCCCGCGCTCCCTTCTCCTATCCCAATACTGCTTACTACTTACCGATCATCCTCGGGCATTCGGCGAAGCCGGTCGAAAGGGTCGGTGACTTGCAGCCCGTTTTACAGGAAGCTCGCGGATTGCTTGGCGGACCGAAGGCTGAGCGCGGAACAGCGGCACTGCTTGCTGCCGAAACGATCGAGGCGCTCCGATCTGTCGAAAGGCCGCTGGAGGCTGCCGGCGAACGGCCACCTGCGTCCCTGCGGTTCGAAAGCCCGATCAGCGATGCACAGCTGCGAACCTGGGGCGTTCAATTGTCGGATGGACGGATCCCTGGCATCGGCGTCATCCTCGCTTCGCAAGGCAGCAGCGTGCCGGCGAGTGAGGTCTTGAATGAGCTTCGGCGAAGGAATATCCTTTGCTTTCTGAGCGGCGCTGCCGAGAGCACGCATGTCGAAGCCGGTGTCATGGACCAGGGGCGCGACGCTGTGGCAGCCATCCATGCATTTGGGATGGTGGCGCGCTGCGCCATGAAACTAGGCGGTCAGAGACCCGGCACATGGCAGGGAATACAGCAATACGCAAAGCGGCACGCACCGGGCTTCGTGCTGCTGCTGGGTGAGCCGGATAACGTGGAGCTTGCCATGGCCCTGGCGGCCAAAGAGCTCGGATTCGCGGTCGTCGAGGCTGCCGAGGCGCTCTCCGCGAAGGGCGATGCTGACCCGGCGCTCCAGCTCGCCGAGGCGTGCATAGCCGCCAGGAAGCTGAAGACAAAAGCATATAGTGTGAGCGCGCCCGTTCCTTACAGCCCTGCGTTCGAGGACGAAGTCATCGGGGATGCGGACCTATACGCCGAACTCGGCGGGCAAGGGCATGCTGGCTTTGAATTGCTCCAGGTAGCACCCGCAAGCGAAGTGACCGACGGACGCGTACGCGTGATCGGACCGGAGCTCCAGGCCCATTCGCACTCCGACCTGGGGATCGTCATCAAGGTAGCAGGCCGAAAACTGCAGACAGACTTTGAGCCGCTGCTCGAGAAGCAGATCGGCCCGTTCCTGAACTACGCGGGCGGTGTGGTACACAGCGGTCATGAGGACAGCGTATCCATCCGGATATCGGAGGCGGCGGCCGCGCAGGGCTTGACGCTCGAAGCGCTTGGCAATCTCCTGCTGGCCCGCTACAGGGAGGACGTCGCGGCCGTCGAGCAGATCGAGATCACGCTGTTCACGGAACCGCAGGAAGTGTCAAATTGGATCGCCACAGCGCGGCAGGTATATGCAGCGCGGCGACAGCACCTGACCGAACTAGATGACAGCCAGGCAGACGTGTTCTTCGTCTGCACCAATTGCCGCGCTTTTGCCCCCAATAACGTAAGCATCATCTCCCCGCAGCGGGTGAGCCCATGCGGGCAATGCACGTGGCTGGACGCCAAGGCCGGATACGAGATGGGATTTACCCGTGTCCGGCGCCCCATTAAGCCCGGAAAACTCATCGACGGCAAACGAGGTGTTTGGGAGGGCTTGAACAAGTACGCCCAGACAGCATCGCACGGCCGCGTCAAAGAAGTCGCGCTGTATTCCGTGACACAGAGCCCGATGTCCGCCTGCGCCGACTTCGAATGCATTGTGATGGCGATCCCGGAGGCCAACGGCGTAATGGTGCTGTCTCACGACGACGTCTCGCCAACGCCCGCCGGTGTGAACGTGGAGATCTTTGCGAGCATCGCGGCGGGCGAACAGATACCGGGAGTGGTAGGCATCGGGGTAAATTATCTTCTGAGCCCCAAGTTCATTGCGGCCGATGGCGGGTTCCGGCGGGTTGTCTGGATGTCGTCCGTTCTAAAAGAGCGCTTCGGGGAGGAACTCCGGGCTGCCTGCGCCCGGGATGGCGTCCCGGATTTAATGGAGAAGATCGCGGATGAGCGGCACGTTCGCAGCGTGCCGGAGCTGGTAGGCTGGCTGAAAGAACATCATCATCCCGCCCTCGAAATGGAGCCGATTTTTGAACTGCAACCATAGGGAAACGTGAAACGGGCCGCCAAAAGCAGGATATTATCATAGGCCCGATACAGACGAAATACACTAGTAATCTCCCTACCCGCCCGTACAATTAGGTTACGGAGCCCCCTACATGCCCATTCTGACGCCTGGCCGCCGCTGGCAGCCCCCGTTCTATCCTTTTAAGCGAGAAACTGCTGGAAACCGGGCCCTCGAGAGCCTGGAACTGGTCGTTAAGGGCCCCTTGTGGGGCTGCCGCATGTGCGGCAACTGCATGCTCCAGGAGACCGCTTTCATCTGCCCGATGGAATGCCCCAAGGGCATTCGGAACGGCCCTTGCGGCGGCTCGACCCAGGCGCATTGCTACGTTGACGAGACCCGCCCGTGCATCTGGTACCAGATCTACGACCGGGCATTCAAGATGGGCCGGCAGGAAATGCTGTTGGAAGTCCTACCACCGCTGGATTGGGACAAGGTCGGCGGAGAGACCTGGGGAGATGTTGTCCGCCAGGTCCGCAAAGTCGGCACACGTCAGATTCTCTCCGGGCTGCTCTCGCGCGATAAGACCCTGCGCGATACCACGTGGGATTCGATCTTCCGCCCGGTGCGCCAGCCCGACTGGTGGCAGGGCGACAACCAATACCACGCGCCAAAGTACACGGAGCCGGTTTCGGAACTGGAGCGGCGGCTCAAGGCAGGCGAGTTCGTGGTCACGGCAGAGATCGCGCCGCCCATCTCGGCCAAGACCGACAAGATGCTTAAGCAGATCGACACGCTCAAGCCCTACGTCGCGGCCGTGAATTTCACCGACAACCCATCGGCAACGCCGCGTACCGCTTCGTGGGCATGTTCCGCAATAGCCGTCAGCCGCGGGGCTGAGCCCGTGATGCAGATCGCCGCACGCGACCGGACGCGGGTGGGCTTGCAGTCCGAGGT
This sequence comes from Anaerolineales bacterium, assembly GCA_035498395.1. Classification (GTDB taxonomy): domain Bacteria; phylum Chloroflexota; class Anaerolineae; order Anaerolineales; family Villigracilaceae; genus Fen-1038. Next base: position 10,059 of record DATKAF010000038.1, on the reverse strand, counting down.
GCTGGGCGCTGTCGACCTTGGCGTGCGGAACATCCTGTGCATCTCCGGCGACTCGATGAAAATGGCTCCCGCGCCGCGTGGGCGGATGGATATCGTTGACCTGGACGCGATCCAGATGCTGTGGGTGCTGCGCCGCATGCGGGACGAGTGCCGCTACATGGACGGCCGCGAGATGAAGACGCCGCCGCAATACTTCCTCGGCGCGGCTGCCTCCCCCTTCGCATCCGAACCGAAGTTCCAGGCACTGCGCGAGCACAAGAAGGTCAACGCAGGCGCGCAGTTCTTCCAGACCAACCTGGTCTACGACACAGCCCATCTGGAGATCTGGTTGAACGAGCTGGCCAAGCGCAACATCCTCGACAAAGTGTATATCCTTGTCGGCGTCACGCCGCTGAAGACGCTCAAGATGGCGAAATACATGGACGGCGAGGTGCCGGGGGTCTTCATCCCGGCGGCTCTCATCAAGCGTATGGAGGCTGCCGAGGCGGCCGGCAACGGGCAGGAAGAGGGCGTGCAGATCGCGCTGGAGCTGATCGAGAAGATCAAGCAGTTCCGAGGCCAGGGCGTGAATGGCTTGCATGTTATGGCAGTGGGCTGGGAGGAAATCGTGCCGCGCATCGTTACCGATGCGGGCATTCTGCCGGTAGGGTTTAGCGCACCGATCAAGAATACTGTTGATATGAAATAGGGATCCAGGTCCCACTATATCCGCGGTCGGAAAGGTCATGACCGCAAAGGAGTAACTTGGGCGTGTTTCGGCATCCAAGGCAACTCTGAGACAGGGGATATCCGCCCGGCATTGTCCGGGAGGACATCCCCTAATCCGCGCTTTCCGGGTCAGGAGAGCGCGGGACCGATCGTTGCAAGACTTGAGGAGGAAGCATATATGAACGTGGATGAACTGCTCGCAAAAGCCAAGAAACCCTCGGCGGACGCCATGAAACTGCATCCGTTCTACAGGGGAAAGATCGAGACGGCGCTCAAGTGCACAGTTCATAGCTTTCAGGACTTCGCCATCTGGTATACCCCCGGCGTGGCGGCACCCTGCAAAGCCATCGAAGCCAACCCCGAACTCGTCTACGAGTACACGAACAAGTGGAACACGGTCATCGTGGTGAGCGACGGGACGCGCGTGCTCGGTCTCGGCGACATCGGGCCGAAAGCAGGCTTGCCGGTGATGGAAGGCAAAGCCCTGCTCTATAAATACCTGGGCGGCGTAGATGGCATCCCGATCATGCTGGACACCAAGGACCCGGATGCGATCATCAATACCGTCCTGATGCTCCAGCCGGGCTTTGGAGGCGTGAATCTCGAGGACATCGCGCAGCCCAAGTGCTTCTACATCCTAGATACGTTGCGTGAGAAAGCCGATATTCCCGTCTGGCACGATGACCAGCAGGGCACAGCCACCGTTACCCTGGCAGGACTGATCAATGCCCTGAAATACGTCGGGAAGAAGATGAGCGAGGTCAAGATCGCGTTCATCGGCTCCGGCGCATCGAACGTGGCCTGCTCCCGCCTGATCTTCGGCTGGGGCGCGGACCCGGCAAAGTGCTGCATGGTGGACAGCAAGGGAATCCTCGGCAAGCACCGCAAAGACCTGGAAATGCGAAAGGCAGAGTTCAAGGACAAGTGGAAGCTGTGCAACATCACGAATGCGGAGGGCCGCGAGGGAGACATTCCAGACGCGATCAAGGGATCTGACGTGGTGATTGCGCTTTCGAAATCCGGCCCCGGCGTGCTCATGCCGGAGTGGATCAAGACCATGAGAAAGGATGCCGTGGTCTTCGCCTGTGCGAACCCGGTGCCGGAGATCTGGCCGTGGGAGGCGAGGGAGGCAGGCGCCGTGGTTGTCGCTACCGGCCGGTCCGATTTCCCGAACCAGGTTAACAACTCGCTGGGTTTCCCCGGCATCTTCCGCGGCGCCCTGGACGTGCGGGCACACACCATCACCGACGATATGTGCTTCGCCGCCGCGACCGCCCTGGCAGACCACGTGGGTGACAAGCTGGATGCCGACCACATCCTGCCCGACATGGACGACTGGGAGGTCTTCCCCCGCGAGGCGGCCGCGGTTGCGATGAAAGCGGTCGAGCAAGACATCGCGAAGGTACCGACCACCTACGAGGCAGAGCTCGAGAATGCCAAGCGCATCATCAAGCGCTCACGGGATCTGACCGGCATGATGATGAAAGAGAACTTCATCGCCGAGCCGCCCACCGAAGGCGATGAGCACGATATCGACCTTGAGACCATCAAGTCCGCATATTAAGGGAAAGGAGAGAGCGATGTACGATCTGATTATCATCGGCGGTGGGCCTGCAGGGCTGACGGCGGCCATCTACGCGATCCGCAAGCGCCTCAACGTGCTGCTTCTGACCAAAGACCTGGGCGGCAAGACCAACTTCCGCCTGGCCCTTCCCTGGGTGCAGGACTATCAAGTGGTGCGGGGGCTGGAGATCGTTAACAAGTTCCGGACCGAGCTGGAATACCTGGACTTCGCCCGCCACATGGAACCGGTCGAGAAGGTCAGCAAGAACAATGGCGGCTTTGTGGCTACCACCACCAGCGGCGCCGAGCTGGAGGCCAGGGCTCTCATCATTGCGACGGGCGCACGGCAGGTCCGCATGGGAGTTCCCGGCGAGAAGGAATACACGATGAAGGGCCTGTGCTACTCGGCCCTCAGCTATGCGCCGCTGTTCATCGACAAGACCGCGATCGTGATCGGTGACGAGGACCTGGCGTTGCGCTCCGCCGCTGAGCTTGCCACCATTGCCAGGAAGGTGTACCTGGTCTGCAACAACGATGCCACGCTCGAAAGCGCGCTGGGCAGGAAGCTGCGCGATGCGCAAAACGTGAGCATCCTGGGCCACATGGAGATCGTCGATGTGCAAGGCGATGAGTATGCACGCGCCTTGAGGCTCAAGGACAATAAGGGCAAGACGACGGAATACGAGGCCGACGGCATATTCGTCGAGAAGGCGCTGACGCCAAATTCCGATATCGCCAAGTACCTGGTGAACGTCGACAGCCGCAACCGGATCATCATCGACTCGATGAACCGCACCAACGTACCCGGCGTGTTCGCCGCTGGGGATGTAACGACCGATTTTGCCGAACAGGTGCTGATCGCAGTCGGGGAGGGCGCCAAGGCGGCGCTCAGTGCTTACGAATACCTGTTACAGACTCTCTAATCCTGTGCAGCGGGCGGCTCATGAGCCGCCCGCTTTTTTTGACCAGTGGCTCAGGCGTATCCGCGGTCATCGGGTTTCCTTCCCGTGTTAAAATGAATCCATGGCCGAGGGAGTGAAGGTCGTCGCGACCAACCGGAAGGCTGGTTTTGAATATTTTCTGCTCGAACGGTTCGAGGCGGGCTTGGCGCTCAAGGGCAGCGAGATCAAATCCGTGCGTGCCGGACAAATGAGCCTGGCAGAATCCTACGTGGACATCGAGAACGGGACATCGGCGTGGCTGATCGAGGCCAACATTGCACCGTACGAACAGGCAAACCGATTCAATCATGACCCCAAGCGCAAGCGCCGCTTGCTATTGCATAAGAAGCAGATCCGTGAGCTGTGGAACGCCGTCCGGCAGAAAGGGATGACCATCGTCCCCACGCGGGTGTACCTGAAGGAAGGCCGCGCCAAGATCGAGATCGCCATCGCTCGCGGAAAGAAAGCCTACGACAAGCGCGCGACCATCGCCAAGCGCGACCAGGCTCGCGAGCAGGAACGCGAGTCGAGAGTCAGGTAAGAGCTATGACGCAGCCCTACACGATCGGCGGGATCAACCTGCTGCCCGAGGAGCAAAAGCGCAAGACATATTTCGATCTCATCCCGGATGAGCTCCTGGGGCGCTTTGGGATCACGCGGGCTTTCACGGACGCCAAGGGACGCTCATTGGTGCACACCCGCTGGGCGCCGGGCAATCCATCCGTAGAGATCTCCCTGTTCCACAAGTTTGGCTTCCCCGATCCGGTGCTGTACGGGCACCTGACGGATACGATGACCGGGCAGGTTCACGTCTTGCTCTACATTCTGAACGATCCGGATTCGGAGCGTTTCGATGTGGACCGGCTGCCCAATGGCCGGCCAACGCGCTTTGGAACGCTGGCGCGCAACCTGCAGGCGGAGCAAGCCGCGATGCAGGCCGGACTCTCGCCCGGGCAGGTACGGAAGGGACTGCGCCTGCTCACCCCCGCTATCCTGGCCTTCGAGCGGTTCGTGACCGAGCTTGGACATGACATTTATTTCATCGAGCCGCTCTATTACCACAACGCGGTGATCTTCGAGCGCTACGGCTTCACCTACATGCAGGGGCGCAAGCTGATGGAGCGCATCCATCAGGGTTTCTCTGACAATGGAGATCTGCTGCAACAACTGGATGACACCGAGTTCCGGCCGCGGATAGCCGCCAATAGCATCCGGCTCCGCTCCTGGGCCATCCATGACGGTATTCTGGGAGAGCCTTTCACCAATGTGACGATGTATAAGACGGTGGCAAAGCACGCAGGGGTCAGCACGACGGGGGATGTGCCTTGGTAATCGGGCCATCCGGAGCAGCCTGCCCGATACTTCAGCGCCCAGCCGCGGCGAATACGTGTCACCAATGTTATACGCGTAGTTGGGACTCTGGTTCGGAGGAGATGGTTGGATGGGGCAGAAATTAAGCGGACGGGTGAAGTGGATCTACGGTTCCGGGGACCTGGGCTTTGCGCTTACCAATACGATCCTGAGCGTTTACCTGGCGCTCTTCCTGACCGATGTCGTGGGGGTAAAGCCGGCGGTGGCAGCGCTGGCATTCTTCATCGGCAGCACGTGGGATTACGTCAATGACCCCATAGTGGGTTACATCTCCGATCGGACACGCACCCGCTGGGGCCGCAGGCGCCCCTTCCTACTCTTCGGCGCGCTGCCAATGGCGGCGGCTTTCGCCGTGTTGTGGTGGAGACCCCCGTTCACCAGCATCCTGGCGCTCGGCGCCTACTACGCCATCGCCTTTGCCCTGTTCGATACGGCGGCGACGTTCGTGTACATGCCCTACTACGCGCTGACCCCGGAACTGACGGACGACTACGACGAGCGAACCGCTCTCACATCCAGGCGCATGCTCTTCTCCATCCTGGGGACGCTCATTGCCTTCACCCTGCCTCTTGCCATCGTGGACGGCTTCCGGCCGGAGCATGCGCCGCGCGTACTATCGATGGGGGCCATGCTCGGCCTGGTGTCTGCACTGCCCTTGTTCCTGGTCTTCTGGGGGACGCGCGAGCGATCCGAGTTCATGGCGCGGAAGCCGGAGGTCAGCCTGCGCAGATCCGTAGGGGCGGCAGTCAAGAACCGGCCCTTTCTGTTCGGCCTCGGGATATTCCTTTTCAACGGCGTGACGATGAGCATCATCCAGGTCGTCCTGCTGTACTTCATCAAGTATGTGATCGAGCGGGAGCCGCAGAGCGACCTCATCATGGCGACCATCTTCGTAGTCGCCATGATAACGCTGCCGCTATGGGAATGGATCTCCCGGCGTCTCAACAAACGCTGGGCCTACATCAGCGGGATATCGTTCCTGGCCGTCGTGCTGCTGATCCTGTCGTCTCTCACACCTGAGACCGGCATGGTGCTCATCATGGTCCTGTGTGTTCTGGCCGGTATCGGCGTTTCGGCCATGCACGTGATGCCGTGGGCCATCCTGCCGGACGCCATCGAGTATGGCGAGCTGCAATCCGGCGAGCGGAACGAAGGGCTGTTCTACAGCCTGATCACCCTCGCTCAGAAAGTTGCTTCGTCGATCGCCGTGCCACTAACCCTGCTGGTGCTGCAGGCGACAGGATATGTGGCAAACAGCGCAACACAGCCGCCAAGTGCGGTCTTGGGAATCCGCCTGGTCTCGGGCGTCATCCCGGCTTTTACCTTGGGAGCGGGCATTCTCTTCACGTGGCTGTTCCCACTGAACCGGGAAAACTACCAGGAGATCACGCGCCAGCTGGAAGCCCGGCGCGCAAAGGCCCAGGAAGACGCAGCATGATCGAGGTTCGGCGAGTCGAGAACGCATCTCAGAAGCGGCAATTCCTGACCTTCCCCTGGAAGTTGTACCGGAACGACCCCCTGTGGGTGCCGCCTCTCTATGATGAACGGAAGCAACTCACGGACCCGGCACGCAGCCACTTCTTCCAGGGAGGATACGCCGATTTCTACCTGGCATACAAGAACGGCAAACTGGCGGGCACGATTTGCTGCTCGCATGAGGATGGCGGCGACCCGCAGGAGTGTTCCCTCGGATTCTTCGAGACCGAGAACGACTACGAGATCGCAGCGGCGCTCTTCCAGCAGGCCGAATGCTGGGCACGGGATCATGGCCTCAGCATGCTGTGTGGAACGTACAACCTGGATCGGGAGGATCGCCGGGGGATCCTCGTGGATGGCTACGACCGGCCGGCAGCGCTCCTGTGCGGGCATAATCCGCCCTATTATCATGAGTTCTTCGAGGCATACGGCTTTGGGAAGCGTCACGACGACGGGTTAGCCTACGCCTGCCCAATCGATGAGAGGTCCGCGCCGATTCGTCGGCTTTACCGCCTTGCGGATCAGGTGCGAGCCCGAAAGTCCTTCATCATCCGCCATGCGAACATGCAGGACTTTGACAACGAGATCGAGCGGATCACAACACTCCAAAACCAGGCGATGGCGCACCTACCCGGCTTTGTTCTGTACACGCATGCCGCAGTGGAAGGCATGATCCTGCCGCTGAAAGACCTGGCCGACCCCGAGCTCATCCTGTTCGCCGAGGCAGACGGGCAGGTGGTCGGCTGGTTCCCGGCGATCCCGGATTTCAACGAGATCCTGATCCACCTGAACGGTTTGCGGCATCCATGGAACTACATCAATGCCTTGCGTTACAAGAATCTCCAGCCGAAATGCCTGACCGTCAAGAGCGTTGCCGTGCCGCCGGAATACTGGGACACAGGCGTGGCGGTATTGCTCTTTGCCGAAATGGCGCAGCGCGCAAATCGGAAGGGTTATGAATGGCTGGATCTCTCCCTGACCGGCGACGAGAATCCCGATACGTGGGACCTTGCGCACCATATGGGCGCGAAGATCTATAAGAGATATCGTTTCTACAGGAAGGACCTCTAGTGAGATCATCTCGGACGTAGCGCAGACTCCGGCAAAGCAAAGGACCACGGCTTGACCGTGGTCCTATTAGTAGCGGGGGCAGGACTTGAACCTGCGACCTTCGAGTTATGAGCGTCTATCTCAAATCGCCGACTATAGACATTCAGGCTATCGTTTGGAGCTGGCCTTATCGTCTTTGATTCACATGAGCCTGTAGAGTTTTGATCGTCTGGTGACGATCCTTATGATGCGTTTATAGCACAAATCTCATCCTACTACAAGCTGAACGGTAGGAATGCAGCTACAACCGTCATGCCCTCCTACGACTTCAGAACGGGCTGGTAGCTGAGCCGGTATTCACTAATCAAGAACCGTCTCCCCTCATTCCTACCGGCACAGGTAGACTCGATGGAGACGGCATATAGACCATGTATTTCAGTTCTTTATTGGCAGTTGCTGTGAGCTCGATGTACGAGATTTATCACATAGGAAACGAAGTCGCTGCTCACCGAATGAGCATACGGCGGTCACATCTTGTCTACCCTTCCGGGTATCTCCATGCGATCCAGCCGGAAAGTGGGGTTGGCGCGGCGGTTTTGGTAATACGCGGAGACATAAACATGCTCACCCAGTTCTAAAGCCCTGGGGGGAGGGCGCATCCAACGTGCGACAGTGCCAAATGCAAGGTTTTGCGGGTGCTCCCTCTTGAGTTCGCAGGGCAGGTCCCCGCCCTTTGTCCTGAAGCATGGCGACCTTCTTTCCTGATGAAAGTCAGTATACACCTCTGCGGAACCGCGCAATCTCGACTCTCGCTCTCATGGGAACTTGAATTTGGATTTCCGCGGTGATATATTTGTTCTGGCGAAAAGAAGGGGACCAAGCCGTCGGCTGCCTTTAGAACTGCTACCGAACAAACCCTTAGCTCAGGAAACAGGTCACTGCTACGGAGATCGATTGGGTCGCCGTGAATGACTCGCGCACACCGGGAGGTAGAGACGGAATGCAAACGTTCTCTCAGGCGGTGGAAGGCTGGCACGATTTCTACATCATGGTTGGCACTGCAGCTGCCACGCTCAAGGGTTTGCTCTTTGTGAGCTTGTCTCTGAATGCCGACGTTGTCCTGCAGAAAGAAAACGCAGACTTGCGGGTGCTGGCAGCACAAACGTTCACCAACTTTATATGTGTGCTGATGTTTGCCATGCTATTCCTGATCCCGCTCCAAGGTCCCCATGGATTAGGCATCCCGTTGTTTGGAATCGGCATGGTCGGCCTGTATACCTCGATCCGCCGTTTCTTGGATATCCGGAAATACCGTGCGCGCGCGTGGGGCCCCAGCGGCCTGGCATGGCATTTCGTCTTTCCCATCGCCTGCTTTCTCGCGTCGTTGTTGGTCGCCATATCCGTGCTAACTGGCAGCACCAGCGGGCTCTATTGGTTAATTTCCGTAATGATCGTGCTTATCTGGGATGCGAGCATCGATGCCTGGGACTTGCTCCTGCAACTGCGGGCCGTGCCGAAAAAGAGCTGATAGAGGACCCACCCAACCTTTTGGAGTGGAGGCAGGCGTTGCACAGGGAAAGACATGGAAACGAGCCCTTGTTTGGCCATGACTGGGAAGTGTGCCATCTTCTCATCGATATCACGAACAGGTTGGAATCCCTGCGTGCCTGAGACCTGTGGCGCGCAAATCCCAACGGCAGGAAGACCAGAACCGGGAGGATCCCTATGAGCGTGGTTTCCATCACCAGTATCCGCGAGACCATTGCGGCCGCCAACGGAAGGTTTATGGCGGCTTTCAACAAGGGCGATGCGGCGGGAGTCGCAGAGCGCTATACCGAGCAAGGGCAGGTTCTCATGCCGAATGCCGATACCATTACGGGCAGGCGTGGAATCCAGATGGTCTGGCAGGGCGCCATGCTGATGGGTAACAAAGGCATCCTGCTTGACACCACCGAGGTGGAAGAGCATGGTGAGGTGGTGTATGAAGTTGGCAAGTACACGCTGCTGGATCAGCGCGGAAAAGCCAGGGACACGGGGAAGTACATCGTCATCTGGAAGCAGGAAGCGGGCGAGTGGAAGATGCATCGCGATATCTGGAACAGCAACAGGCCGGCACCCGGGCAGCTGCCCAATCCTGTGCCCGCCATTCTCAAGTTTATGAAAAAGGAGGGCGAAAAATGATGCACGGGAGAACCTGGCTGGTCGTGCTCCTGGTTGGAGTTGCGGCGATTGGTGTGGGGATCTGGCGATACTCTTCCCGGCCCAAATTTACCAGTGTCGGTCAGCACCTGGACTATCTCGTCTCCGATACAGTGAAGAGCAGCAAACAGATCCGGAACTGCACACTCTATGTTGCCAAAGGAGATGGCTCGTTCAGCTGGTCGGGTGCAGCAGGGCTTGCCAGTGAAGCCAGCGAGGCCCCGATGACCACCGACACGCCGATCTACCTCGCCAGCATTACCAAGCTCTATACGGCGACGGCCATCATGAAGCTCTACGAACAGGGCAAACTTTCCCTAGACGATCCCATGGCGAAGTATCTTCCAGAAGATCTGATCCACGGCATCGATGTATATCAGGGGCACGATTACTCCGACGAGGTAACGATTGCCCAATTGTTGGCGCAGACTTCCGGCCTGGCCGATTACTACACCGATAAGCCTGATGGGGGGCAGGACCTGTTCCATATCTTCATGGCGGATCCGGACCGAACCTGGACGGTCGAGGAGTTGATTGCACGAGCGCGCACCGATTTGAAGCCGCATTTCGCGCCGAACACGAATCAGGCCTACTACGCCGACACAAATTACGCGCTTCTGGGCAAAATCATCGAATCAGTCACAGGAAAGCCACTGCAGGACGTGTATGGCGAGTTCTTCTTTCAGCCACTCGGGCTGACTCATACCTGGCTAGTCGGTCGCTCAAAGGCACAGATTGCATCGACGACAGG
>DATKAF010000037.1:0-2885 GCA_035498395.1 Anaerolineales bacterium | reverse complement strand
GGGAGATCCGGTGCAGGGCAGCGGTCAGCGCCAGGTTCTTGTTCAGCGAGCACACGTTGTGGGCGATGATCCAGTCGGCTCCTTCGGTCTCTTCTGCGAGCCGCGACGCCAGGCGGAGCGCCAGGGGCTCAAACTTCACTGGCACGCGGCCCGCATCCAGTTCCGCCTTTAGCTCCAGCACCTCGGGGTTGCGTGAATCTACTTCCGGGATCGAGACGAATTCCACGCGCGCATCCGTCTGCGCGCCGCGCCCGCCGATCACACAGACGTGGTGCCCGGCGTCTGCCATTAGCCGCGCCTGTCGCCCCATAACGGCTTCCACACCGCCCACGACGGGGGGTGCCGCATAGTGGATCAGTACGATGTTCAACGATCTGCTCCGGGAACTTTCCGCTGCGGAAGATTCTAGCAGTCCCTTGGCCACAGGGCAACTACTCCCCCGCTTCACCCACAAGCCACAGGAACTGGAATGGCTGTAGTGTTAACGGTAAATGCGCGTCGGTTGTGATTTTCCGACCGCCTACGATGTCACGGAGCTCCGCGGAACGCCGCAGAGGAGTCTGGGACAGGTCCAACGAGACCTGGATCGGCTGCGGCGTGATGTTGTGGACGCACAGGGCCGCCTGGCCGCTTTCCATGTTTTCGCGGAGCAGCGTGAAAACACTGCTGGAGCCGCGCAACACCCGCTGGGATGCATGCGGCGAGAAACAAGGCCTTGCAGCTCTCACTGTAAGCAGGTGGGACAGGCCGCTGAATATCTGCGCGCGCCGCGAAGCAGGATCAGCCAACCCTCGCTCAAGTTCATCCCGGCCCAGCTTCTGCCGGTTGATGCTCCGATGCTTCCCCGTTTCCCGCACACCCTCCGGCCAGCCCCTCGATCCGAACAGACTGTGGAAGTACAGCGCCGGGACGCCCTGGAATGCCAACAGGATCGCGTGCGCCGCCAGGAACCGGGCTACCTGCTCTGCCTGCCCGGCGGATGCATTCCCCGCATTGAGCGCGTCGAAGTAGTTTGCGTTCAGCTCGTACGCGCTCTGGGTCCCGTCTGGATTCGTCTTCTTAGAAATGAAGCCGCCCGCGGTTTCGATTCGTTTTGCCAGCGCATCGATTCCACTCTCCGGCAGGATTCCCCGCACGGGGTTCAGGCCGATCCCATCATGCGATGCCAGGAAGTTGAAGAAGGTCGTTCGGCGGGAAGGCAGCTCCAGGCTCTCAGCCCAGTTATTGAGCGGCCCGGGGTCCCCGCTCAACAGCGTATGCAGCACGAGTGGTGGCAGCGGGAAATTGTAGACCAGTTGAGCCTCGTTCGAGCCATCGCCGAAGTACGAAAGGTTCTCCCGGTTCGGCACATTAGTCTCGGTGATGAGCATGACGCTTGGGGATACTTCGTCCAATACGGCCCTCATCAATTGCACGACTGTGTGCGTTTGCGGCAGGTTGATGCAGGATGTCCCAACTTCTTTCCACAGGTATGCTATGGCGTCTAGCCGGATGAATTCCGCCCCCTGGCTCACGTAGAACAGCATCACATCGATGATCCTCAACAGTACATCGGGGTTGTGATAGTTGAGGTCGACCTGGTCAGCGCTGAATGTGGTCCACAGCCGCCGCGTCCCTTCGCTGGTCTCGTACTCGGTCAAGAGCGGCAGAGCACGCGGCCGCACCACCCTGGAGAGATCGGGGCGGCCCCTCACCTCCAAAAAGAAGTCCCGGTACGCCGGGTCGCCTCGGGCGTAGCGCCGGAACCACTGGCTTTCGGCCGAGGCGTGGTTGATCACCGCGTCGAACATCAACCGGAAATGCTCTCCGAGCCGTCTCACATCCTCCCATTGACCGTATGCTGGCGCTACGGCCTCATAATCGACCACAGAGAAGCCATCGTCCGACGACCAGGGATAGAACGGCAGGATATGGATGCCGCTGACGAGCCCTTTCAGGTGCTTCCCGGCGAAACCTCCCAGCGAGGCGAGCCCTGCATGGCCCGGCTCCTGGATCTGGTCCGGATACGTAATGAGGACTGCATCGCGCTGGCTTAGCCCTGCGGCGCGCGGCTTGCGGATGCGCCCCTCATACTTCCCGAGCACGCGACGCAGCTTTCCCAGGGTAGGCGCCGCATAATCAGCTCCATAGAGACTTGAGAGCAGGCTGTGCAGACGCTCGTGCGTCATGTCCATCTGGATGGATACTTCCGCGGCAAGATTGCTGCGCTGGGGTTCCTCCCGCGGGGAAAACTATTCATATACTTCTGGATTCGCGCAGTTGGGAAGTCGCTCGCCATTCAGGCCTGCGATCAGGTTTTCTGCCGCCATGTATGCCATCTGGTCGCGCGTTCTCTTGCTCGCGCTCCCCAGATGCGGAACAATAAGGCAGTTCGGCAGTTCCAGGAGGGGATCATCCGGCTCTATCGGTTCAGGCTCAGTCACGTCCAGTGCAGCCGCGAAGATCTGACCGGCCTTTAGCGCGGCGTAAAGCGCCCTCGGGTCCACGACCGGCCCGCGCGCCGTGTTAACCAGCACGGCAGTTGGTTTCATCTGCGCCAGCGTCTCCGCGTTGATCATGTGGTGCGTCTCGGCGGTCAACGGCACGTGCACCGAGATGAAGTCTGATATGCGCAGCAGTTCCCGAAGGGTCACTGGTGTTGCGCCGAAAGCAGGCATCGCCGCCGGATCATAATAGACCAGATGGAGGTCAAAACCCTGTGCGCGCTTGGCCACAGCCTGCCCGATCCTCCCGAAACCCAGGATGCCCCAGGTCGCCCCGGCAAAGTCAGCGCCCAGCAGGAGCTGTGGTTCCCAAGTCTTCCACCTGCCCTCTCGGACGTAGCGTTCGCCTTCGACGACGCGCCTCGCGGCCGCCATCATCAAGGCGAAGGTCATGTCAGCGGT
>DATKAF010000036.1:0-4854 GCA_035498395.1 Anaerolineales bacterium | reverse complement strand
AGCGGAATGTCCGCATCTCGCTTATTAGCAATGGGCGACTGCTAACGGACTCGACGGCAGCCTCATTGATCCAACGCGGCGTCGGAGCGTTCGAACTGCCTCTCCTCAGCCACGAGCGCGAGATCCACGATAGGCTTTCGGCCTCGGCAGAGGCGTGGGACGCCGCCCTCTCTGCCATGGCGAGTATTCGTAAGCATCACGGGCGCGTGGTCGCATCCTTCGTTGCCACGCGGCTCAATATCGACCATCTGTACCAGGCGGTCCGCCTCGCCTTCGGCTTCGGTGCACAGGCTTTCATGTTCAACCGTTTCAATCCCGGCGGGCGCGGGCGGCTTCACCTGCGCGAGCTGCTGCCATCGGTCGAGCAAGTCCGCACTGCGCTGGCGGTCGCCGAAGCGGCGCCGGCAGGGTTCTGCATCCCGATCGCCTGCTCGATCCCCATCCAACCCTGCCTGATCGACACGCGCGCCTATCCTCACATGGGCTTCGGGTACTGCGGTATTGGGACTGAGCGCGCGTACTACACGCTCGATCCGCTCGGGAATCTGCGCCCCTGCAACCATTCCAGCATGATCCTTGGTAACCTGCTCGAATCAGCCTTCAGTGATCTCGTCGAGGGTGAGCGCCTGCATTGCTACGCCGCCGCGCTTCCGGCTTCTTGCACAGGCTGTGAACAGCGCCTGGTTTGCCAGGGCGGCTGCAAGGCTGCGGCCGAGGCCTGTTACGGCTCTGCGGATGTCACCGAGCCATTCCTTCGCGCCGCTCTTGCAGCCTCGAACTACGCTCACCCGATCAGGCGCGGAGCCGCCGGCCTTGACGCCTGTCAAAGCGCGCCAACTGCAACGAATGGGGCAACGGAGAGTTGCAACAATCCCCTTACGCGATGCTAGATTCCGTTTGCGGCGGACACCTTCCGCACCTTGCGCCTGGCGGCACGCCTTCCGAGCATCAGGTCGATCTGCAGCGCCCACGCCTGGTTCGCCACCCAGCCGAGCACGCGGCTTTGGAGCGCGCTCCAGCCGGCGGGATCCAATGGAAGGTCGATAGCGTCCGAGAAGTCAAGTTGGTGCCCACCGATGCTGAAAGCAAGGCGCCCGGTCCGGGCTATACGCGGGCTGTCCTTCAGGAACTGTCGGAGCTGCTCGCGTTCAGAATCGGTCAGCCAGACCGGCAGGTCGGAGGTGGCCTTGAAGCCGCAGATGAGCGCCAACGCCTTGAGCAGGTCGCGCTGTTCGAGTGTCAGGTCGGAGCCGCTGGCGCTGAAGTAAGCCACATCGGGATCGATCTGCACGATATCTTTGAGCCACAGGCGGTTCATGGTCGTGCGGAGGGCGTTGCGCGCGCCAGGGATGGCCGGATTGTGGAGCAGGACTGCATCGCGATGGGACTCCCAATTGCCTGCCACGTCCGGCCCGATGCGAAGCGCATCACACAGCCCGAGGGTGGGAATAATGGGCGCGCCGCACGCCAGGAAGTAGGCGTCGTCGCCCATGGCATCGCGCATCACGTGCAAGGCATGCCGGTAAGCCTGCTCGCGCGGTATGTTCTCGCGGCGCAAGCCGGGCAGCGCGCCCGCGTACAGAAAATCCAGCTTCAGGTAGCGGTATCCCCAAGCGCGCATCTTCTGTATGAGGTCTTTCAGGTATTGGGTGACAAGCGGATGCGTAGTGTCGAGCGCATGGACTGGCTCGCCCCAGTTGAGGCCTGCCGAGACAAGATGACCGCGCTCATCGCGCAGGAACCAGTCGGGATGATCGTGGAAGAGGCGCGAGGAGCGGACCGCGACAAGCGGAGCCAGCCAGATGCCTGCGTGCCGGTCGGTGGCTCGGATGCGCTCCTGCATCGTCTGCATTCCGGAGGGAAACTTCCTGTTTGGCTCCCAATCGCCGACGCGTCGCTGCCAGCCGTCATCCACCTGGACCACGTCGAAAGGCAGATCGCCCATATGGCGCAGGACATTCAGCAGCTCGCGTTCGTCGATGCTCTCATACAGGCTGTACCATGAGCACCACACACGCGGCGCGGGCCGCGCCGTCTTCGAGCCCAGACGCGCAGCGAGTTCGCGGGCGTAGTCGGCGAAGACCGCCCGCTCATCGCCTACAGCGACCAGCCACTCTCCCGGCTGGCCGTCATAGGTGCCTTTCAGGCCGCCGTTCAACTCGACGTGCGCATCGGTGCCCAGCGCGCCCAACAGGATGATTCTGCCATCAGCCAGCTCGACCGCGCCGACCCATGAGCCGTGCGGACGCGGGTGGGTGGCATAGACCGGATCGATCTGGAGCGGATGCAGGATGTACGGCTTGCCCGGTGGGATGAATCGCGCTGAATCAGCCCAGTAGGCGAGCGACCAGGACTGCCAGCCGTGCCAGTAGTAGCGCTTGGGCGTTTCGGATAGCCGAATGATCAGGCTCTCGCCAGGTATGACCTGGGAGGAGGGCGCATCAATACCAATATCCAAGGTTTGCATGGGACACGATTATGCACCGGATTAGCTGCGTGGTAGATTAACAAAGCATTTCAGGAGCGGGAGGTCACTACAACCAAAACTCCAGCCTGAGGGGGGCAGGCTGGAGTCGGGCCCTCCCTGTTAGAGGTAAGCCCACACACATCATAACCCGAATCAGGACAAATTCAAGCCCCGGGCGAACCCAATTTGGAAACTGTTCGGCTTAACCTGTGGACGGGGCGGGTCGGAATTCATCTGGAGGAGCAGTCTTCTGAGCCGCCGGTGATATACTGGCCCCAAGCACGGCTCCGTGCAGGACAGGAACGATGGGCATTGTATACGAGATCAACCGCGACCTGGGAACTACTGTTGTGCTGTGGGGGGGCATGATCGGGGAGACTGCGTTCCTGACGCATGCCCATGCGTTATGTTCGGACCCACTCTGGCCCACACCGGAACGACTTCATCTCTCAGACCTGCGGTACGTTTCGCTGGACTCATCGATGGACAATGAAGTCCTTGAGAAGGGCGCCGCCATCTACGGCAGTCAGCGGCAGAAGATCATCGGCATGAAGGTCGCGATCCTATCCGAGACCGAATTTGAAAGGGCCGTCAAGTTCGAGCGGATCCTCATGCGTTATGCCGCGTCTGCCATCGTCTTTCACTCTGCCGATGTAGCCTGCACGTGGCTGGGACTGAACGACGAAAAAGTCCGGACTGTTTTGAAGAGGCTGCGTTCGCTCTCGGATTTGACGTTGTAGCAGGAACGGCAGATGGCAAGACTCGGGGGAGGCAGTAGTGTTGTAGGGTCCCGCGGGGCGGGCAACTGGCGAGGTGCACGATGAAGAGATACGCATCTATCATTCTGCGCGTGTTGCTGCTGATCGTATTATATAGCGTGATCGCAACCGTGGTTTCCAGCCGCGTGATGCCGCCAGCCGCGGCACGGATGTTCACTGCGGAGCAGATGTCCGCTGCGATCGCCGCCATGCCGTTAGTGAACGCGATCATCGTCGTGATGCTGTCATACCTGGCGCTGCGCTCGCGGTGGCATGGCTGGAGGCTGGCAGGTGCCTTATATGCCATTTTCTTCTCGATACAGGGTTTTCTAAGCTGGATCGAGCTGCTGGCGTTCCCCGCGGTTAGCAGCCGGATGCCGCCGGGGATGCTGAACAGTACGCTCGTGCAGGCGGTGCTGGTCGGCACCGTCTGCGCGCCCCTTACAGTGTGGGTGCTTGGCAAGACGCTCCCGGACCCGGCCGACGCAAAACTGCCGCGCCGCCTTGCGATGCCGCGCGGGGAGTGGCTGTGGAAGCTGGCCGCCGCCGCGGTGTTGTATGTGGTCGTCTACTTCACGTTCGGATACTATGTCGCGTGGCGCACGCCCTCGCTACCGGAGTTCTATGGAGGAACTGACCCCGGCACGCTCCTCGGGCAGCTAGGAAACGTCGCTCGCATGACTCCCTGGCTTTTCCCATTCCAGCTCCTGCGAGGGCTGGTTTGGGCGGGCGTGGGTTGCATTGTCATCGCGATGCACAAGGGCCGCACCGGGGAGGCGGCGCTGGCAACCGGCCTGACCCTCAGCCTGATCACGAGCGCCGGCATGCTGATGCCAAACCCCTTCTTTACGCCGGTCGTCCAGCGAGCTCATACCATCGAGCTGCTGACGTCGAATCTGCTGTATGGGATCCTACTGTGTCTGCTAATGACGTGGAAACGCCGCCGCGCACCCATGGGTCAGCCGCAGGCGGCGCCCGCAGACTAACCTCAGTGTGCTGAAAACGATACAGCCTCCACGGTTGCGCGGAGGCTGTATAGTATGCGGTTGGGATGCACCAGGCGAGCGGTCAGGCGGGCTTTTCACCCCCCTTTGGCTCGGCCTCTTCCGGCGCTTCCAGCGACGCAAATGCCTCGTCCACAACGGCGGCCGGGATAGCTGTGTGCACGACCAGCTCTGTTCCGGCCTCGAGGATATTGTTCAACAAGGGGACCGCCCAGGTCTGTTCGATGGCCAGGGCCATAATCGCAGTCCCTGGCTCCATCTCCTTGTATAGCTCCTCGGTATCGTAGGAGCTGAACAGGCTGCCCAGCCCGCCCGGCACGAAGCCGAGCTTGGCTGATTCCGCCGGCGGCAGGTCTTCGATGTCGACCGTCTTGCGAAGCCCGGATGCATCCTTCACGACCACCATCCCATCCAGGACGCGGATCGTCCCGGCGGCTACCTGCTTCTGCAGCTCGAACAGGACTTTCCCATCGAACTTCGGCTCTCTGGCAGACAACATCACCACATCAACGGGTCCGTGCTTGATCATGCTGGCTTCCTCCTGTGGTTGCAAACAACGACGCAGACTAATTCAGCATACTCAATAGAGCCCCGTTCGTCATCACCAAAGCGCTGATATCTCCTT
>DATKAF010000035.1:0-2488 GCA_035498395.1 Anaerolineales bacterium | reverse complement strand
GCCCATTCCGCAGCATCGCCGTCGTTGTCAGTACCGCCGCGCTTGCCGCGGCAGCCTTCGCGGTCAGCGCGCACCATGACCCGGCGCCCACGTCGGCCCGCACGCAGGCCGCCATATCAGTGCCGCAGCTCACGAAGGCCGACATCCATCAGCTGCAGCACATGACGCCCGCCGAGGCGGCACGTTTGACCGCGGACCTCAACGCTGCCTACGGGAAGCTGGGAATCCGTGTCGGAATCGGCCCGTCCGGCACCTCGACGCTGCCAGACGGCGCCACCCGGTCTGCTGCGGACGGCAAGCCGATCTTGACCTCATACCAGTGGGCCGCCGGGATCCAGTGGGATCACGCCTGGGTGATCGCCTCCTATGCGAACCTGCAGTCCATCGCCAACAACTCCAGCGTTCTCGTGAGCACGGCCGCCGCGTTCTGCAGCAAGCTAAAAAGCGGCTACGCCATCGCGTGCGCTGCGGTCGGCAATCTGATTGCCTACTTCCTCGGCAAGGTCCACGTGACGAACTGGAGCAGCAATCACGGCGTCTGGGCCGCCTACTACTGGCTTCCTTTCATATACAAGACCGGGGGATTCTGGTAACAGCCGACAGCCTGGCGGGCCCCGGGACAGCTAGCTGCTCGGGGCCCTGTGCCGTGCCAGAACTCGTGCAGGGGTCTGACCGACGGCTCTAGGCTCGGCGTTCGTGCTGAAAGGTGCGCCACGAGCGCGGAAAGGAGTTTCATGTAGGAGAAACTCTTTATAGCGGTGCTGCGCGGAAGATGAAGGTTTTGTGGCCCTTCGGAGCCGCCCTGCGGGGGGAGGCTTCAAACCACCGCATGCTGCGTTAGCTGAAGACTGTCGTGGTGAGCGATGCGGAAAAGGCGCGACACGATCGCGTTAGGTGGGGGCCGGGAAGACGATCGCTGCTGACGTGTCGTTATTTAACTTCAGGTGGCATCAGAACCGGGAAGATCTTGTCCGGCCCGGGATAAGCCTGGCGGGAGCCCGCCGACTGGCCAGGCGGTGCCCGGCATGGAGGCGACGTGAGCCCGGCCTGCCGCTTCCGCGCGGAACGTGGGAAGGCGCGTGCTGATGCTGCTGCCTGCTGGTAGCGAGAGGGAGCGCGTTCAAGCGGCATGACCCGCGAGGCGCTGAGTACCGACGCGGCACGCGCCGGCGGACCGGCTCGTAGTAGTGCTGAGCCCGCTGTAATGGCGGGGGAGCGAAGGGGCCGGGTTGTCCGTGGCTGGTTCGTTTGGTCAACCGGGAAAGTCCGGGAGGAGCTGCATGGGCGAGCTGAAGCCGCCGGGAAAGCCGTTCGATATCTCGAAGTGGGAGGTGCAGGACGCCTGGAAGAAGGTGAAGGCTAATAAGGGCGCGCCGGGAGTGGACGGAGTAGCGCTGGCGGAATTCGAGAAGGATCTGAAGAACAACCTATATAAGATCTGGAACCGGATGTCGTCAGGCTCCTATTTCCCGCCCCCGGTGAAAGCGGTGGAAATACCGAAACCGCATGGATCGGGTACCCGGATCCTCGGGGTGCCAACTGTCGCGGACAGAGTCGCGCAAACTGTGGTCGCGGCCCGGCTGGAGAAGGCGGTGGAACCGGTCTTCCACCCCGACTCCTACGGGTACCGGCCCGGCAAGTCGGCCCTGGACGCGGTGGCGGCATGCCGGAAGCGCTGCTGGAAGAAGGACTGGATAATCGACCTGGATGTCGAGAAGTTCTTCGACAGCGTGCGGTGGGACCTGATCGTCAAGGCGGTGGCGGCGCACACCGACCTGCCGTGGGTGCTGCTGTATGTCAGGCGGTGGCTTGCCGCCTCGCTGCAACTGCCCGACGGCAGCCTGCTGGAGCGGGACCGGGGGACCCCGCAGGGGTCATCGGTTTCGCCCGTGCTGGCGAACCTGTTCATGCACTACGCGTTCGACACCTGGCTCGCCCGGAACTATCCGGGCGTCCAGTTCGAGCGGTACGCCGACGATGCGGTGGTGCACTGCGCCACCGAGCGGCAGGCCCGCGAGGTGCTGGCGGCGCTGCAGAACAGGATGGAGGAGGTCGGGCTGCGGCTGCACCCGGCCAAGACCCGGATTGTGTACTGCAAGGACGGCGACCGGCGCGGCTCGTATGAGCACACGTCGTTTACGTTCTTGGGGTTCACCTTCCGCGCTCGCGCGGCGCGCGGCAAGAACGGAGTGAAGTTCACCTCGTTCCTGCCCGCGGTCAGCAAGGATGCCCTGGCCAAGATGAGTGCGGAGGTGCGCCGCTGGCGGCTGCACCTGCGCACCTGGCACACCATGGGCAGCCTGGCCCGGGAGATCAATCCCGTGGTCCGGGGCTGGATGCAGTATTACGGGGCGTTCTACCGCTCCGCGCTGCTGCCCCTCCTGCGGCGCATCAACGCCTACCTGATGCGCTGGCTCCGCAAGAAATACAAGCGGCTGGCATCCGCGAAGAAGGCCAGGGCCTGCTGGGAACGCGTCACTGCGCAGTA
>DATKAF010000034.1:0-2439 GCA_035498395.1 Anaerolineales bacterium | reverse complement strand
CAGCGGGAAAACGAACATCCAGACCAGGTCGACGAAGTGCCAGTACAGGCCGGCGACTTCGACGTCTTCAGCCTTGAATTTGCCGCGCCCGACCGCCTGGCAGATGATGCCCAGGTAGAGGATGCCGATCACCACGTGGGTCATGTGCAGGCCGGTGATGGCGAAGAAGGTCGCACCGAACAGCGGCACGCCCCAAGGGTTCTGGAAAGGGGTCACGTGCTCTTCATTAATGAGCTTCAGCCACTCGGTGAGGTGCAGGGCGACGAACGTACCGCCCGCGACCATGGTGGCGAGAATCCATTTCACGGTCGAGGCGCGATTGCCGACGTTCATGGAGTGCACCGCCATCACCATGGTGAGACTGCTGGTGAGCAGCGAGAAGGTCATCACGCTGGAGAAGATGATGGCCGGCGTGAACTCGAACGGCTTCGGCCAATCGGGATTGGCCACGCGGCTGTAGGTATAGGCGAAGAGCAGCGCCGAAAACGTGAGCGCGTCGGAGATGATGAACAGCCACATTCCGAACTTCTTCGAGTTGGCCGCGTACGGCGACTGCCCGCCTTCCCATACCGAGGCGGTTGCAGCAGCAGTGGCTTGAGACGACATCCGTTACCCCCAAACGTAGAATAGGACCATCAGGTACAGCCAAAGACCGTCGAGAAAATGCCAGAAGATCGCGCTGATGTCGATGGCCGTGCGCTTGGCAGGCCCCAGCCGCAGGCGCAGCGCCTGAACGTCGACATACAGCAGCGCGCACAAGCCTCCCAAGAGGTGGAAGGCATGGCACGCGGTCAGCACGTAAAAGAACGAACTACTCGGATTGGTGGAGATGAATACCCCGGCGTCTTTCAATTGAAGCCAGGCTATGGTCTGGCCGCCGAGGAACAGGAAGCCCAGCACGGTGCCGGTGGTCCACCAGGTATTGAATCGTTCGCGGGCGCCAGCTTTCAGGGCGCGGCGAGCCATATCCAGCGCCGCGCTCGAAAGCAGCAGGACGGCGGTGTTGAGGAAGAGGATCGGCGGCTTGGGCGTGCTCGCCCAATCGTCGCTGAGACCCCGGCGCACCACCATAGCGCTGGTGAAGGCCGCGAACACCATGGTGCTGGCGGCCAGCAGAACCCAGAGACCGGTGAATGAGGCGCGCCGGGACGAGCCGCGCCCTTCATTACCTCCGCCGCTGTCTCCCCAGCCGCCTTCGATGGGCGGAGGGGGAGGACCTTGAATCGATTCGTGAGTGAGTGACCCAGCCATACCCATAGGGACGTACGCTATCCTTCCGCGGGAACGGGACTGGGCGGTTCGCTCTGCATGATAAAGTCTCGTTCCGCACCGGGGACGCTGTACTCATACGGACCGTGGTAGACCACCGGGTGAACGCCGGCGAAATTGTCGAAGGGCGGAGGCGAAGGGATGGTCCACTCGAGAGAAGTGGCATTCCACGGATTCACCGGGGCCTTAGGACCTTTCCGGATGCTCCAGAACAGGTTGATGACGAAGATGAACTGAACTGCCACGGTGACGTATGCGCAGTAGGTCATGAACTGGTGAACCGGGATCACGCCGGCCAGGTATTCGACGTTGGAGAAATCCGAGTAGCGGCGCGGATTGCCGACGAGGCCCACATAGTGCATCGGGGTGAAGATTCCGTAGACGCCGAGGAAGGTCAGGTAGAAGTGGATCTTGCCCAGGGTCTCATTCATCATGCGCCCGAACATCTTGGGGAACCAGTAGAAGGTGCCGGCGAACATGCCGAAGATGGCCGCGACGCCCATGATCATGTGGAAGTGGCCGACGACGAAGTAGGTGTCGTGGAAGTAAAGGTCGAGCGCAGGCTGGCCGAGGAAGATACCGCTCAAACCGCCGCTGATGAAGAGCGAGACGAAGCCGAGGGCAAACATCATGGCGGTGGTGAAGTGGATCTTGCCGCCCCACAGCGTGCCGATCCAGTTGAACGTCTTGATGGCCGAAGGAACCCCGATGCACATGGTCAGGATCGAGAACGCCATGGCCGAATAGGGGTTCATGCCGCTCATGAACATGTGATGGCCCCACACCAGGAAGCCCAGGAACCCGATGCTCAGGATGGCGTACACCATCGCCTTGTATCCGAAGATCGGCTTCCGCGAGAAGGTGGAGAGCAACTGCGAGGCGACCCCCATGCCGGGCAGGATCGCAATGTAAACTTCCGGGTGTCCGAAGAACCAGAACAGGTGCTGCCACAGCAGCGGAGAGCCGCCCTTGTGGCTCGTGATGATCTGGTCGTTGATCATCAGGCCGCCGGGGATGAAAAAGCTGGTCCCCGCAACGCGATCGAGGATCAACAGCACTCCGGCAGAGAGCAGCACGGCAAATCCCAGCAGTCCGAGGATCGCCGTCACCAGCCAGGTCCAGCACGTGAGCGGCATGCGCATCAGCGACATGCCCTTGCAGCGCAGGTCT
>DATKAF010000033.1:0-21940 GCA_035498395.1 Anaerolineales bacterium | reverse complement strand
CGCTGCTCGCCTCCTGCCAGGTCTG
Organism: Anaerolineales bacterium; assembly: GCA_035498395.1. GTDB lineage: Bacteria > Chloroflexota > Anaerolineae > Anaerolineales > Villigracilaceae > Fen-1038. The sequence continues at coordinate 21,915 of DATKAF010000033.1, read as the reverse complement.
CCCTGCGTCATCTGACCGAAATACTCCGTCTTTGGTGCCCGCCAGGATGACTCCCTCTCTTCCGATCACACTAGTCACGTTCTTGTCCACGAGGCTGCGAGACACCTCCCGCCACTCGTCACCAACCCGTTCGCAGGTCACCAGGCCGTTTTGCGTTGCTACCAGCAATTGGTTCATCTTCGGTCTCCCGGCATCCGTTCTACAATAAAGGAACTGCGAAGATTATAACGAATCGCAAATAAAATACTCGCCTGGATTCCTGTGGAACCCCGGCGAGCTTCTCATGCATGGTTCGTTGGCGCTTCAGCGCTGCTTGGCGCGCCGCGGCGCCAGATGATTATGACCGTAGCTTCTCGGGATCGGGGCGGGCCGCACATGCAATCGTCCCCGTCCGCGAGCATCAGACGGGCCCCTGGCGGGAGCCGGAACCGAATAGTCGAAATCGTCGAACGTCTTGCGGATCAGCGGCTGGCCCATGATGCGCTCCAGCGTCCGGATCATGTCGTTATCCTCCGGCGTCACCAGGGTGAACGCGTCGCCCGTCCGTTCTGCCCGGCCGGTGCGGCCAATGCGGTGGATGTAGGCGTCCGCCGTATCGGGCATGTCATAGTTGATAACGTGCGAGATGCTCTCTACATCCAGGCCTCGCGCAGCAATATCGGTTGCCACCATGATCTGGTGTGCCCCGCTGCGGAATCCCTTGAGGGCCGCCTGTCGTTGGCCCTGCGTTCGATCGCCATGCAGGCTCGTTACCTTATGTCCCGCCCGCTGGAGCTGCTGTGCCAGCTTCTGTGCGCGATGCTTGGTGCGTGTGAAGATCAGCACACCGTTGGTGTCCGTCTGGCGCAGTAACTTCAGCAAAAGCGGCGTCTTCAGGTGCGCGGGAACCGGGTACAGGGCATGTGCCACCGTATGAGCCGGGCGGCTCAGCCCGACGGCGATGCGCTGCGGCTGTTTCAGTGAATGCGCGGCGAGCTGCTCCACCTCCGGCGGAAATGTCGCCGAGAAGAGCATGGTCTGCCTCTGCGCGGGAACCGCCTGGATGATTCGCCGGACATCCGGCAGGAACCCCATGTCAAACATGCGGTCCGCCTCGTCCAGCACCAGGATCTCTATGTTCTGGAGCTTGAGCAATCGCTGGCTGTGCAGATCCAAGAGCCGGCCCGGGCACGCGATCACGATCTCGGCCCCCTCGCGCAACGCCTTGATCTGCTGGGCGGCTCCCACTCCGCCGTAGATGGTAACGCTTCGGATCTTCGTGCCGGTAGCAAGCCCCCGCACCACATCATGGATCTGTTCCGCCAGCTCGCGGGTCGGCGTGACGATCAAGGCACGCGGCGTGCCGCGTGGAGCGTCCAGGAGCTTATTGAGGATGGGCAGCACAAATGCGGCGGTTTTTCCTGTCCCGGTCTGCGCCGTGCCGATCAGGTCCCGGCCCCGCAAGGCAGCCGGGATAGCTGCCTCCTGGATAGGCGTCGGCGTTGAGTAACCCGCTCTCCGGATTCCACCCGAGAGGCGCGAGTCGAGGTTAAATTGTTCGAATTGCAAGATGTTTCCTTTTCTTCAGAAGCCAATCGTATTCGGGAAAATGAGCAGCGGCTCAAACTGGAACTGCGGTGGACTGCTGACAAGATGAATTATTACGATGTTTATCCAATTATAACAGGTTTTGCGCGCTAACCAGGGCCGACTTTTGCGAGGAAATCGAGCTGGTGCGCAATGTAGATCAGCTCACCACGTTCGACTTGCGCCCTCCGTTCCATCAGCCATCCGACGAGTGCGGCCGGCTCCAGATCGGGGTGTCCCAACAAGGATTCCTCGAAAAAATGCAATATAAACTGCAGGAAATACGCTTCCTCGGCCGGGTAGCGCCGATCCTGGGCGAAGACCACCCAATCAGACGGTCCTGCCGCCAGGACCCGGGCGCCCGCATCGTGCAGGTGCCTGAACAAATGCCGCCCCGAACGGCTGTCACCGCCTGCCGCCCGCTGATCCATCGTCTCGTGATACAAACGCTCGATCTTCGCATCCAGGACCGGGTCGATGCACGGTTCCAGCGTCGTCATGCCGTCGAAGTTGATGGTCAGCCACGCAAGGTCCTTCGTCAGCGTAATCAGCTTGGGCATGCTCTCCGGCATCGGGAGCAAGTCAAGGAATGCATGCGCGATCAACACATCGGCAGGCTGTGGTTCTCGCTCGATGTACTCGATGACATCGGCTTGCTCAAGCTTGAGGCGGACATCCCGGCTCGTATCGTACAGCCGCAGCTCGTTCGTTCCGGTGTGTTCCACGTACCAGCCAGCGCCCTCGGCCCATCCGGGGATCCACTGCATGGCGAACTCAATGTTCTCCGGCATAGCGTCAACGTGGACGTACTCGGCACAGTCGATCACATTCCACGAGAGCAGCCGCGCCAGCATGTTGCCCATCCCAGCGCCTACTTCGATGATCCGAAGCGGTCGCGGCGGCAGGTTCGCCCGGAGCGCCGCGAGGACTTGCTGGTTGAGAGCGCGGTCGTCCACGGTCTGCTTTGCCAATAGATAACGCGGGAAGGAATAGTCCATACTGACCTCAAGAACGTGCCGCTAAAGAAGATGCGAAAGAAGGATCCGGATGCCGATGGCGATCAGCACAATGCCGCCAATGATCTCCACAGGCTTCCCCAGCCTGCCTCCCAGCCTCCGCCCGAGGCGCAATCCGACGAGCGACAGAAGGCCGGTCACCAGGCCGATGATGAAGGCCGGATACCAGACCGAGATGTTCAACACCCCAAGGCCCAGGCCAACGGCCAGTGCGTCGATACTGACCCCAACGGACAGCGCCACGAGCGTCCAACCGCGGGAAGGATTCACCGGCCCGACGTCTTCGCCCCGCAGGGCCCCATAGATCATGCGCGCTCCCACGAGAGCAAGCAGCCCGAATGCCACCCAATGGTCGTAGTCGCGGATCACCGGCTCCACGGTTCGACCCAGCAGCCAGCCGAACACCGGCATGAGGAACTGGAACAGCGCAAAATGAAACGACAGCCGGAAGACCGGCCGGGGGCCGTTCGCCTGGTTTGTAGCCCCGGCGATCAAACAGACCGCGAAAGCATCCATCGCCATGCTGAGGGCTACCAGAAGCGTCTCGTAGAACGACATGTGGGCGGCGCTGATTCTCTTCGAGGGGAAGGATGTGATGCACTCTTCTGAGTATGGTGTGAATATGCCCGCAGGATTTATTTGCTCCGCCAGGCTCTGAACTCTCTCAGGATCGAATCACCCAGGAACTCGCGTACGATGGAGTTTCCCGGGATAATGCCGGCATCCACCGGCAGGAACCATTCCAGGAAGGCGAGCAACCGCTTGGCCTCGATGTACTCCGTCGTGCCGAATGGCACCTGGCGCAGCAGTGGCTCGACCAGCGGCTTCAACGCCGAAAGCTCGTACACAAGCGCGGAGTTGAACATCACGTCAGCCCGCTCCTGATAGGGGAAGATCGAGCGCTTCTCCCCCTTGCGCACGGACTCCCAGCGTGAAATAGTTTCCTTGGCCGGGTATCCGCGCTCGCGTGCATCCCGCACGATGCGGCGCAGCAAGCGCGTGTCGGTGGTCGAGACGCGGTTCATGCGGTCGAGGTTCAACTGGGTCAGCGCTGACACGTAGATGCGGAAGGCGCGCTTGCCCAGTGGGGGCGGCAACAGTGCAGGGTCCAGCCCGTGGATGCCTTCCATGATGATCGGCTGGCCGCCTCGCAGCTGAACGACGTCTCCCGGCCCCGGCCTGCCTGTCTCGAAATCATAACGCGGCAATTGCACCTGGTTGCCTGCCACCAGCTGATCCAGATGTTCTCCGAGCAGCTTGAGATTGAGGGCGCCAAGGGCCTCGAAATCCGGCTTGCCATCCTGGCCCAGGGGCGTCTCCTCCCGCGACACGAAGTAATTGTCCAGCTCGAGCGGGTAGGGCGAGACGCCGAGAGCGAGAAGCTGGATCGTCAGGCGGCGCGAGAAGGTCGTCTTCCCCGAGGACGTGGGGCCGGCGATGAGGACCATATTCACACCGCGCGCCGCGATCTGCCTGGCGATATCGGCAACGTTCTGCTCGTGCAGCGCCTCGGAGACCAACACCACCTCGTGGACACGCCCGCCCCGGATGGCGTCATTCAGAGCGCCAACATTATCGATGTCGAGCCGTTCCAGCCAATCTCCATACTGACGAAAGGCCGATAGCAGTTGAGGATACTTCGCCACGGGCTCGATCTCGGTTGGCGCATGGCGTCGTGGGAATCGCAGCGTGAAGCCGCCGTTCACACTCAGGAGATCAAACCACTTGAGATACCCCGTGGAGGGGACCATGTAGCCATGGTGATAATCCATGCGGTCGCCCAGCCGATAGAGCGTCAGGTAGGGCTTGCGCCGGTATTTCAGCAGTTGAACCTTATCCTCATAGCCGATCGAACGGAAGTAGTCGATAGCCTGCTGCAAAGGGACTTCGCTCTTCTCGAAGTGCACATCGGCGGCGATCAATTCCTGCATGTGGACCTTCAGGCGCTTCAACTCCTCCTCGGAGAGTGGTTCCCGGCCGCGCACCTGGCAGTAGTAGCCGCCAAATGAGATCGAGTGATCAATGCGGAGGGTTGCACCGGGAATAAGGTCCGTGAAGGCCATCTCGAGCAGGAAGTTCAGCGAGCGGCGATAGATCAGCGCGCCGTCCGATTCGGCCATCGAGATCGGGCGTACCATGGCGTCCATCCCAATGGGGTACGTCAGCTCGCGCAGCTCGCCGTCCACCGCGGCTGCCACGATGGGGATCGGGAAGTCAAGTGCGCCGAGAAAATCCCCCACCGGTGCGTTCCTCGCACCCGATAGAACGCGCCCGTCTGGAAGGTGAACTTCCACATCCGGGCGCGGCGAAACAAGGCGGATTCCAAGTTTGTCGCTCATATTCTGTTGAACGGAGCCGTATTGTAACACCCGCAGACGAGGCGGCAATGACAGTAGCCTTGCAAGCGAGCCGCCCGGTCCGGAACCGCTTCAGCCAGTGGCCAGCAGTTCCGCAGGCTTACGGGCGAATTTCTCCAGCGGCAATTCCCCTTGGGTAAGCGCCAGCAGGGTATCCGTCAGGATCCGGTTGATCGGGGTGGGCACGCCGCACTGCTCACCCGCTCGCACGACGGCCCCGTTCAGGAACTGGACTTCGGATTTGCCACGGCCGGCGTGCAGGTCGATGTGAAACGAAGGCATTTTTCCGCCTCGCCCGCCCCCCGCGGCGCGAGCAAGAAAGGGCTTTGAGAGCCACAGCGGCAGCCGCGTTGCGAATGCCAGCAAGCGCACCGGCGTTCCCGGCAGATCCACCACCGGGATGCCTTGCGCCGCCATGACCGCCAGGCATTCCCGCAGCATCGCGACTTCCAAAGCGTACAACTTCCGGTTCGACAGCACCTCGGCGGCAGTCATGTCGAGGATCGCGGAGGTTGCATTCGCGACCAGGTTGGTGAGCAGCTTCGACCACTTCATTGCCATTGGATCCGCATAACCGCGGGGGTTCAGCAAGGATTGCCTCGCAGCTTCCAGCAGCCGCGAAGACAGAGGATGCCCGGCAGCAATTCCGACGCCGCGCAGCCTCTCCAAAACGATGTCCCCGGCTCCGCGGCGCCCGATGGCGCTTGTCACCGTGCCGGGGATCACTTTGTCGGCTCCAAGCAATCCGGCGAGGGCCGGTTCGTTATCCACCCCATTGGAAAGGCACCATATCGGGGGAAGACGGTCGGCGAAAGGCCGCATGCCTTCGATGGCCGCTGCCGTGTCGTAGGATTTGAGGGCATACAGCGCCACATCGAACGGGCCGTATCGCAACGCTTCCTCAAGGCCGCCTGCCACCACGAACGAGCCTGCCTCCAGCATGCTGGCTTCGTGCAACTTGCGGCGCGTATCCAGGCTGAGGTCCAGTCGCATCCCGTGATTGCGAAGTTCGGCCGCGGTGGACGGCTGCTCCACGAAGGCCAGCTGCGCGCCGGCCAGTCTCAGCGAGCCGCCAATATAGGTTCCGATGGCCCCGGCGCCGAAGGACAGGATTTTCAGGTCAGGCACGTGGGCCTCTACCCTGGCGATTCCAGCCGCAGCATGCGCCACTGGTGACGCCTGGGCAGATAGCTGAACGCGGCAAAGCCCGTATTCCCAAACCGGAACCGGGGCCCGTTCGCGTGCCCCTGCACGGGGATCCCGAGCACTGCATACATGACCTTATTCAATAGACCCCCGTGCGTGACGATCAAGTAGCGTCCCGGTGGGCGTTTCAACAGACCGTGCACCGCCGTTCCCGCCCGCAGATACAATTCCCAATCTCCTTCTCCGCTGTCCCCGAATGCATCGTACGGCGTCCGGTACTCGGTATCCGGATACCGCTCCAGCGTTTCTTCGCGTGTCAATCCGGCGATCTCACCGGCATTCCGCTCCATCCAGATCGGGTCGACCTCGACGGGAAGCTCAAGGGCCCCCGCGATGATCCGCGCGGTCTCCCGGGCTCTGCCCAGAGGGCTCGTAACAGCCAGGTCCAGGCGAATGCCTTCCTTGACCCAGCGTTCCGCCAGCTTCTCGGCCTGTCGACGCCCCATGTCTGTGAGCGGATAATCGGTTTGTCCCTGGAAGCGCTCTTCCGCATTGCCGACCGACTCGCCATGACGCAGGAAGACGAAATCATAAGGTTTCGTCTCAATCATTCTTGTCTTCCTTCTTGATCAGAAAAACCGGCCGTCGCTTGACCTCCTGGAAAATGTAGCCGACATATACCCCAACAAAACCCACCAGTACCATGAGCATGCCCCCGATGATCAATATGACGAACATAAGGGAACTCCATCCGGGCGCCAGCCCCGAAGTTCTCCCGGTTGCCCAGAAGGAAAGCACGTACAGCATCTCCAGGAATGCCAGGCAAAGCAGCACCCCACCCAGCGTCAAACCAACGTACAGAGGCGCCAGCGAAAACGAAAAGATCGCATCCATGGCCAGCCGGAGCATTTTGCCCAGGGAGTATTTGGATCGACCGGCGATACGTCCTGACTCATGGTACGGCAGGATGACCGTTGGATATCCCATCCAGGAGATCATGCCTCGCAGGAAGCGATGGTATTCCGGCATGGATTTCAGGGCCTCGACCGCCTGGCGCGACATGGCCCGGAAATCGGCTGCACCTGGCTCAACCCTGGTACCGCTCATCGCATTAAGCAACCTGTAGAATGCCCTGGACGTGGCTTGCTTCACAGCTCCCGCCTCTTCCGCGTCCATCCGCTGACCTTGCACGATGTCGTATCCCTGCCCGAGGAGGCCGACCATCTGGGGAATGAGCTCGGGCGGGTGCTGTCCATCGCAGTCCATCGTGATGACAGCTTCTGCCTGGGATGCTTCGAGCCCCGCGGTGAGCGCCGACTGGTGCCCAAAGTTGCGGCTTAGCTCGATCACCCGCACCCGTGGATCGGCCGCGCGGAGCCCCGCCAGAGAGCTGGCGGTTCCGTCCGTCGATCCATCATTCACATAGTAGATCGTGAAGGATTGGGGGCAGGATTCGATGATCGCAGACAGGCTGTTGTGGCTTAACTCAACGACGCCTGCTTCATTGAAAACGGGAATCACAATGTCAATGGAACGTGGGACTCTCTGCGGCACATACACCTCTTCGCCGAGTCATTTTACCATGCGGGTCTCCGCCCCCGTTTACTGCCAGATGCGCCGCAAGGAGCCTTATCGCGGGGCTAGAACTCAAACTCGAGGATGGCCTCGATCACCTGTTCCTGTTCATCGCCGGTCAGCAGATTATGGAACGGCAGTCGCACCAATTGGTCGCTTACGCGTTCCGTCACGGGGCAATCGCCGGCGCGGCCGCCGAAGCTGCGACCCATATCCGACAGGTGCAGCGGCAGGTAATGAAAGACGCTGTGGATGCCGCGCCCGCCGAGGTGTGCGATCAGCCGCTGGCGCGTGTCGAGGTCCGGCATCAGAAGGTAGAACATGTGGTATGACTGCTCGCAGTCCGGGGGTATGGTAGGCAGCCGAACATCCTTCCCGGCTGCCCAGTCCTTGAGGCCGGTTTCGTAGGTTTTCCAGGCGTTCTGCCGGTGGGCCTGGATTCGCTCACGCTGCTCCAACTGCGCGTACAAATAGGCGGCGAGGATATCTGACGGCAGGTACGACGAGCCAATATCCACCCATGTGTACTTGTCCACCTGGCCGCGAAAGAAACGCGAGCGGTTCGTTCCCTTCTCGCGCACGATCTCGGCGCGCTCGACCAGGCTCGCGTCGTTGATCAGGAGCGCGCCGCCTTCTCCACTGCTGAAGTTCTTCGTCTCATGAAAGGATTGCGCCGCCATCCTCCCAAACGTTCCCAGGTACCGTCCCTTGTATTTCCCGAACAGACCATGCGCATTATCTTCCACCACCGCCAGGCCGTGGCGCTGCGCGATGTCCATGATGACGTCCATTTCGCAGCCGACGCCCGCATAGTGGACGGGCACGACTACCCGGGTGCGGCCGGTGATGGCCGCCTCGATGCGGCACTCATCCAGGTTGAGTGTATCCGGGCGGATATCGACGAACACCGGGCGCGCCCCGCGCAGGACAAATGCATTTACGGTGGAGACGAATGTGAAGTCGGGAATGATGACCTCATCGCCTGGCTGAATGCCAAGCAGAATCGCCGCCATGTCGAGGGCATGCGTGCAGGAGGTCGTGAGCAGCGCCTTGGGGACGCCGAGAGCGTTCTCCAGGAACGCGTGGCACTTCATGGTGAATGGGCCGTCTCCCGAGATGTGCCCACTCTGAAGGGCCTCCGCAATGTACTCCAGTTCCCTGCCAACGGGCAGTGGTCGGTTGAAGTCAACCGGCATGGATCACCTGCTTGCCAGCAGTATTTGAGCCGTCCTCGAGGTACGACCCTGCATCGCTGCCTGTCATAAACAGCAAGTCGAGCACACTCACGTAAGGATCATACGGGGAATATAGCTGGGGATATTCGTGGTAGTTGTATTCCATGTACTCGAGTTGAATGCCCGCTTCGGAGAACTTCTGCGACTCGATATAGCTGCGTGCGGAAGGCCCGCTAATGTAGTGCGTGGCATGCACCTGCTGCAGGATCTGGATCAGGCGGTCCGTCTTCTCTCCCGTGATTTCCTGTAATTCGGAGGAACGGATGAAGCGCGTCTGCGTAATACCCAGTTCGCCCGCGATGGCGACCGTCGTGGCGATGGTGAAGTCCGCGATGCACTCGTCGTGCCGCGCGTAGAAGGATTCCAGCAAGGGAAGGTACTGCTTGAAGCAAGGCGCGCGATTATAGGAGGAGACAAGCGCCTTCAGATGACTTGACGACCACGACTTGCTCCAGTCGATGCGGATATCCCGGATCCGTCTGCCCTGCGTGGCTCCTGCGCTGTGCACCGGGATGGTCAGCCACTGTTTGCCCTGCGCCGTTTTGATCTGGTTGCGGTTGCGCCAGCCGTGCTTGTCATACTGCACATCATCGTAGAAAACGAACAGATCCGCCCGGCGGATCTGATCAAAATACCCTCGCCATGGGATGTACGAGGGTTGGAGGATCACCGCGATCATGGCTGGCCTCCCGTCGTGCCATCTATGACGTACGGAGGCCGGCCCGAGCTGCGACCAAAGACTCTGGCCAGGTACTCGCCGATGATGCCCAACGCAAATAGCTGCACGCCACTGAAGATGATGATCGTTGAAGCCAGGAAGGAGAAGCCCGGAATGGACCCTTCGATGAAGTAAACGCCGAGCACGTAGATCAACGCCAGCATACCAAGGGCTGTGAAGGCGAACCCGAGGATGCTGGCAAACCGCAGCGGCACGGTCGTATAGTTCGTCAGCACCAGCAGTGACACTTTGATCAGCTTGAAAAAGCCGTAATTTGATCTGCCCGCGGTGCGCGGCGCTTCCTCGATCTCTACAGAAGCAAAGCGCGTCGTCGCCCACGAGAGCAGCACATCGATCTGCACATCTGGTCCGTTGATGGAGCTGAATGCACGCTTCAGATCGGCTCGGAAAGCCTTGTACGAGCTGATGTCTCGAACGCTTTGAACACCCATCACCCACGACAGTGTCCGCTTAACGACATAGGTGAAGATGCGTTTCCACCACACCTGCCGCCGCACGCGCGGGACTCCGTACACCACCTCATAGCCTTCGCCGAGCTTGCCGATGAGTCTGGGTAGGTCCTCCGGGCTGTGCTGCAGGTCATCGTCCATCGTGACGATAACTTCATGATGCGCCTCCCGGATGCCGCACAGGATGGCGTTATCCTGCCCGTAATTACGCATCAGGTTGATCCCGCACAGCCACGGATACTTCCCGGAAAGCCGCTCGATCACACTCCAACTGGCATCTGGGCTGCCATCGTTGACGAGGATCACCTCATACTCATCCGCGACCGATGGCAGGACGCGCGCGAGCCGATCCACCAGCGGTTCGAGTGTCTCCTCCCCACGATAGACGGGGATCACAACCGAGCTATTCATACGCCGTGGAATTATACCCGCCGGGCCTGGAGCTTCACCTGGTGCCTCTCGGCAAGGATGTCGAGCGCACGGGCAAGCTCTTCGTCCTTCTGCTCCGCGCTCCAGTTCATCGGTTCGGCTAATGCATCGACCAGCTCATTCACGATCTCGCCGGTGAGCCGTCCCAACATCGCCAGCATCGACCGCCGCAGCAGCAGGTCATCCAGATGCACCACCTTTTCGCACTGCGCCAGGAACGCAATTTCCCGCTCGCTGTAGGATGGGAGGCTCTTCAACGGCTTGTCGGCCCCCCGGCCGATGAATGTCCCGATGAGCTCCGCGCGCGTCCCGTAGCGATCGAACAATTCCCTTGCCCGCTCGGGCCTGACACCCGCCCAGGCCGCCGTCCCCTCCATGCGGCGCTTTAGGTCCGCCTCAGTTGCGGGATAGCCCCGGCCGCCGCCGATCGCCAGGGCCTGTGTATTCTTCTGCCGCGCCTTTCCGAGCAGCGCCAGCGCCTTATCGGTCACCTGCTCCGAGAACGCACGGTACGAGGTCCACTTCCCTCCGACGAGCGAATACATCGGGAAATCCAGGCCCGTCCACTCCCCGCTGAGGACTTCGATCTCATGGTCCCGTGTGATCTGGCCGGTGGTCTTGGCGTTGCTGGCTGCCAGCGGGCGCACCCCGCTGAATCGGAAGACGATATTCTCGCGGGTCACCTTGATGGAAGGGAATACGCGGGCGATCATTTCCAGAAAATAATCGACTTCGTCCTCCTGGCAACGGACGTCGTCCGGGCTGTCGGTCGGGATATCAGACGTACCCACCAGCACACGATCATACAACGGGTAGATCAGCACGATGCGGCCATCCTTGTTCTCGAAGAAGAACTCGTGGTCGCCGATCTGATCCCGCAGCTCCGGGTGATCAAGCACCAGGTGCGAGCCCTTTGTTCCCCCGATGAACCGCGTCGACAAGCCCATGCTCTTGTTCGCAAGATCGATCCACGGGCCCGCCGCGTTGATCAGCAACTGTGGCTGCACATTGTAGAGCTCGCCCGTTAGTTCATCACGCAACGCGATCTTCGCGCCCGAGCCGTCCACCAGGCTCATGTAGTTAAGAGCCCGCGCCCCCGGGTGGTCGGCCTCGGCATCCAGCACGAGCTCCACCCCCAGCCGTTCCGGCTGCAAGATGGCCCCATCGTAATAAGTCGCGGTGTAGGATACGCTCGGATTGAGCTTGTTCCAGCGTGCGAAAGAAGCGTTGCGACCGAGGAACTTGTGCCTGGGCACGACCCGCTGGCTGCCCGTATAGGCGTCATACAGCATCAGCCCGACCTTGATGACAAACGCGCCCCGCTCGCTGGGCTTGTCCAGCAGCTTTAGGAACTTCAGGGGCGCATTGAACAGGCCCGAGAAGAACTTAAAGATCGGGATGGTCGTGGGCAGAGGCTTGACCACGTGCGGGGCGTTCTGGATCAGCCGGTTCCGTTCCTGCACCGCCTCGCGCACCAGCCGAAACTCACCGTTCTCGAGATAGCGGATCCCGCCATGCGCCATGTGCGACGATGCCGCGCTGGCGCCGCCGCAGAAATCTCCGCGGTCGACGAGCAGGACATCCACTCCGTTGAGCGCGAGGTCGCGGAATGTGCCGATGCCATTGATTCCGGCTCCGACGATCACAACCGGCACGTGCGGATCTTGCTTGATGGTTCTCAGGATCTCATTTCTGTTCATGGGACTACACAATCCAATAGTGGGATACTTGCCGGACGATCCTTCCACGCAATCCCCCGATTGCGTTCAATCCACCCAATCGAATGTTCGCGTGACCGCCTTCTTCCAGGCTGTATAAAGCTTGTCGCGTGCCTGCGGTTCCATGGCCGGGCGCCAGGTCTTATCTTCCTGCCAGTTCGCACGCAGCTCCTTCAGGTCCGACCAGAATCCGACCGCGAGCCCCGCCGCGTACGCCGTCCCCAGAGCAGTTGTCTCCGCAACGCGCGGCCGCACAACGGGGACGTCGAGCATATCCGCCTGGAATTGCATCAGCAGCTCGTCGAACACCATGCCTCCATCGACCTTCAGCACCTTTAGCTTCACCCCGCTGTCTACCTCCATGGCATCCAGCACTTCACGCGTCTGGAAAGCGGTTGCCTCCAGAGCCGCACGGGCAAGGTGGCCCTTATTCACGTAGCGGGTCAGACCGACAACTGCGCCGCGGGCATCTGACCGCCAGTACGGCGCAAACAGTCCGGAGAACGCAGGGACAAAGTAAATGCCGCCGTTGTCCTGCACCGATCGCGCCAGCTCTTCGATGTCCGTAGATCTTTCGATAAGCCCCAGGTTGTCCCTCAGCCACTGGACCAGCGCGCCCGTGATCGCCACCGAACCTTCCAGCGCGTACACCGGCATCTCGTCCGCGATCTTGTAGCCGAGCGTCGTGAGCAGGCCCGCCTTGGATGGCACTGGACGTTCACCGGTGTTGAGCAGCATGAAACAGCCGGTGCCATAGGTATTCTTTGCCTCGCCGGGCGCGTAGCAGCTTTGACCGAAGAGTGCCGCCTGTTGGTCTCCCAGGTCACCCGCCACCGGCAGACCGGCGATCATCCCCCTTGCGACTCCATAGATCTCCGAAGAGGAGCAGATGCGCGGCAGCATGCTGCGCGGGATGCCCAGGGCTTCCAGGATCTCCTCGTCCCACTCCAGATGGGCCAGGTCCATCAGGAGCGTGCGCGATGCGTTCGTCACATCCGTGACATGCTCACCGGTTAAGTTCCAGATGATCCATGTATCGATGTTTCCAAACAGCAGTTCGCCCCTTGCAGCGCGTGTGCGCGCCCCGTCGACGTTGTCAAGGATCCACTTCAGCTTCGGCCCGGAGAAATACGTAGCCAGAGGGAGCCCCGTCTTGGGTCTGAACCGGTCAGCACCCCCCTGCTCCGCCAGTTGATCGCAGATGGAATCGGTGCGGGTATCCTGCCAGACGATGGCATTGCAGACCGGCTGCCCAGTGGACCGGTCCCAGACGACAGTGGTCTCACGCTGGTTCGTGACTCCGATGGACGCAATATCCACGCGGCTGATCCCGCCCGATTTCAGAGCGCCCGCGATCACCGCCTGCACGCGGTCCCAGATCTCCAGCGCGTCGTGCTCGACCCAACCTTGCCGTGGGTATATCTGCCGGTGCTCCCTCTGATCCACAGCCACAACAGCGCCCGCATGGTCGAAGATCATGCAACGAGTGCTTGTCGTGCCCTGGTCAATTGCCGCCACGAATTGGGCCATCAGATGATTTTCCGCCGCCCAGAGATAACGCCATCCACGCGGCCTGTTTGATTTCTCAGGAGCTTTCCCAGTCGCGCGCTCCGGATAGGAAGGCGCGTCCGTTCATTTCTTTCTTGCCGGGCGGCTGCACTTCGTCCAGAACCAGGATGCCGCTCCCCGTTCCGACGGCCGGAAGCCCCCGAAAGACCAGCCGCCTGCCGCTTGCTGACTCCGCCGCTTCCGCATGCGCCTGATGAACCTTGAGGCTCACCGATTCCCATGGCAGGAACGCCCCGGGCCGCGGATTGAAGGCTCGCACCCGCCGCGCCAGCACTTCCGCCGGCTGGCTCAGGTCCAGCAGCCCATCATCTTTCTTGAGCATGGCGGCATACGTTGCCGCATCGCCATCCTGTGCCCGTGGCTGAAGGTCTCCGGCCAGATAGTCTGAAAGCGTCCGGATCAGCAGCTCTGCGCCCATGACGGAGAGTCTCGAAGACAGCGACCCCGCCGTATCGTCCGGCAGGATCGGCAAGCCTTGCTGGGCCAGGATGGCGCCCGTATCAACGCCTTCGTCCATTTTCATGATCGTCACGCCGGTCTCTTGATCGCCTGCCAGCAAGGCTGACTGGATCGGCGCAGCGCCGCGCCAGCGGGGCAAGAGCGACGCATGCACGTTGAGGCAGCCATACCGGGGCAGCACGAGGACGTCGGAGCGCAGGATCTGGCCGAATGCCGCCACCACGATCAATTCCGGATTCCAATCATGCAATTGCTGCACCGCCTCCGGCTGCCGGAGCTTCTGGGGCTGCATCGTCGGCAGCATCAACTTATCAGCCAGGAGCTTCACTGCAGGGGCCCGCAGCTGGCGGCCTCTCCCGGCCGGCCGGTCCGGTTGGGTCACGACGCCGACGACCTCATAGCGGTCGGCGAGTGCCTGAAGGATCGGTATTGCGAATTCCGGCGAGCCCATGAAGACCATGCGAGGCATTGGTGCATTTTAGCACAGTCAGAAGTGCAAGCTTCGTTGATTTTTGCCTCGATTGGTTGTACAATAATTTGAAACTCAGACCCCGAGGAGGAACCGCACATGGAACAGACACCAATGAGCCAGGCGCCAATGTCCGCCGATGCCACAAGTGACGATAAGCTATGGGCGCTGCTGGCCTATATCTTGACGCCGATCGTTCCTATCATCATCCTGCTCATGGAAGATAAGAAGAGTCGGCCGTTCATCAGGGCCCACAATGCCCAGGCTCTCGTGGTTGGCGTTGTCAACATCATTCTGGGGATCGTTCTCAGCTTCACGCTGGTCCTTGCTTGCGTACCCCTGCTCGTGTGGTTTGTCTGCATCTACTGGGGTATCCAGGCCTATAATGGCAAGTACGTCAACATCCCGGTTATCTCGAATTTCGTCAAGAACCAGGGCTGGGCCTAACTTTCCTTGTCCGAAGTTGAGAAAGCCCGCGCCTGCGCGGGCTTTCTACGTTAAAATGGCCCTGTCGACGCATGCAGGAATAGCGATCTCCGTTCACGGACCATGGACGTAATAGATAGGAGGAACCCATGGATTTGCAGAAGCCTTTTTCCTATCAGTTCGAGGATACCCAGTGGCTCACAAAACTCGGTCTGGGTGCGCTCATCACTCTGGTGCCCATCCTCAACTTCGCAGTTGCTGGATACGTCGTTCAAATCGTTCAAAACGTTGCATCTGGCGCCTCAGAGCCGCTCCCCCAATGGGACGACTTTGGAGAGAAATTCCGCGATGGGCTGATCCTTGCTGTTGCGGCGCTGATATATACTGTGCCCATCCTGGTCTTTCTATGCCTTCCTTTGAGCGTGCTGATCGCTTCGGGCATCCTCTCCAGCAACAGCGATCTGAAAGACGTAGCTTCTGCGTTAGCAGCCGTTGGCGGCGTGACGCTCCTGTGCCTCTTTGGCCTGTTCATGCTGTACGCGCTGGTCTTGTCCATCATCCGCCCGATCATCCTTGTGATCTTCTCGCGAGAGCGGACCCTGGCTGCATGCTTCCGGTTCGGGGAGATCTGGAAGGTCCTGACGAATCATCCCGGGCCATTCTTCACGACCTGGGGCGTTGTTATCCTGGCAGGTTTGGCTGTCGGCATCATCGTCGGTTTCATCACCCTGGTGGTCGGCTGGATCCCTTGCCTCGGCGGATTGGTCAGCGTGCTGCTGTCCTTGGGGACGACCATTTATTTGGTGACCGCCGACGCCTACCTGTTCGGTGAGTTCCGCCGGGTTGCTTTGGACGGCGCGCCAGCCCCGGCTTCTCCCGCAGTCCCGTGATCTGTCGGACACGATAGCCGGCCAGAGGTGCCTGGTCGAGCGGGTTCAGAATCCCAACAAAATCCGGGAGATTTGTCCTCTTGACTCCTGCCCCACCCACTCCTACAATCGGAAGCATCCATCCTGTATCAACAGGATGACCCTTGGGTACAGGGAAGAGACCGTGCTCGCCGGCACGGCGCCGAAGGTGCAAGTCTGCTGTTCAGACGAAACTCTCAGGCAAAAGGACCCTGTTCCCTGCTTCTCTGGAAAGTTGACCGCGGAAACCTTTTCCTGCGGAAGACACCGACGGTGCAAGCCCTGGCCCGATGGTCGATCAGTCGGGCGTGGGTGAATCTCTCAGGTTCATTTACAGAGACGCGCAGCGAATCACTGCGCGTCTCTTTTGTTGCTTCGCCCACTACTTTCGCACGAGGAGAATCAGGCATGAATGCACCCGCTAATCTGAAATACACAAAGTCCGATGAATGGTTTGATCCTGCCAGCGGCGCGATGGGCCTGAGCGACTATGCCCAATCGCAGCTCTCCGACATCGTGTTCCTCGAGATCGTTGTCGATGTCGGCGACACGATCCAGGCCGGTACCGCAATCGCTTCGGTCGAATCCGTGAAGGCTTCAGCCGAAACGTATGCCGCCGCCGGCGGCAAGGTTGTCGCGGTCAACAAGGCACTCATGGAGAAGCCGGAGACGCTTAATTCAGACCCGTATGGGGCCGGGTGGATGGTCAAACTCGAGGGCGGTGAACCCGGCGATGTAATGGATGCCGCTGCCTACGAGAAGTATTGCGCGGAGAGGGCGCACTAGCCGGATAGTCGAATAGTCTGATAGTCAAATGGACAACAGACCCTGAGATCAGCGACTATGAGACTACAGCGCAGGAGAACACCATGACCTATATACCGATCAGTCCCCGGGAGCGCGACGCCATGCTCGAGACCATCGGGGTAAAGACGCTCGATGATCTCTTCAAGGATGTCCCGGCCCGGCATCGTTTTCCGAGCCTCCATCTGCCACCCGCGCTGACCGAGATGGAAGCTGCCACTGAGCTGGCGGATGTTTCCGCCAACAACGAGAACGTCCGCAGCGATCTGATCTCGTTCCTCGGCGCGGGTGCGTACAACCACTACATTCCCTCCGTCGTCGATCACGTCCTGCGCCGCGGCGAGTTCTACACGGCGTACACGCCTTATCAACCGGAGATCTCCCAGGGCACGCTGCAGGGCATCTTCGAATACCAGTCCCTGGTGGCTGCGCTGACCGGCATGGACGTTTCCAACGCCTCCCACTATGACGGCGCAACTGCCGCAGCCGAGGCTGTCAACATGGCGGTTGCGCAGTTCCGGGGCAAACGCAAGAAGCTGGTCATCGCGCCTACGGTTCATCCTCAATACCGGGCCGTCATCCGGACCTATACACAGGGAATGGACCTTCAGGTGGTCGGCGACGATCCTCGCACCGACCTGGAGGCCGGCCCATCCGACTTGGCGTCGCTCGTGGATGACCAGACGATGCTCGTCATCGTGCAATATCCGGATTTCTTCGGCCGCGTCTATGATTACACTGACTTGATTGCAAAAGCCCATGCACGCGGCTCTCTCGTTTGCGTGGTCGCCAACCCCACGGCCCTCGCGCTCTTCAAGACACCCGGGGAGATGGATGCCGATATAGTCGTGGGCGATGGGCAGCCGCTCGGCATTCCGATGTGGTTCGGCGGTCCCAGCCTTGGCTTCTTCACAACCAAGAAAGCCTACGTGCACAAGATGGCTGGGCGGCTGGTAGGCGAAACCGTGGACGCGCGCGGTCAACGTGCCTATGTCCTTACCCTCACCGCTCGCGAGCAGCACATCAAGCGGGAGCGGGCGACGTCCAATATTTGCACCAATGAAGGACTGCTGGCTCTGGCCGCGGCAGTGTATCTCTCCGTGCTGGGCAAGACGGGCCTGCAGCAGGTGGCAACGCTCTGTTACCAAAAGGCCCACTACGCCGCCCGGCAGTTGAGCAAGATCAGCGGCATGGGGCTGTGCTTCACCGATCCGTTCTTCCATGAGTTTGCACTGTGCCTTGGACGGCCCGCCGAAGAAGTGAATGCTCATCTGCTGGAACACGGCATCCTGGGCGGCTACGACCTCGGCCAGGACTACCCCAGCCTCAAGGATCATCTCCTGATCGCCGTGACAGAGATGAACACCCGGGAAGAGATCGATGCACTGGTTGAGGTGCTTTCGGAGGTGGATCATGGTTAACATTTCCGAGACTCCCGCTAAAGCGCTGAGCGCAAGGGTCGTCGAACCTACGCTCTTCGACCTTTCCTCGCCCGGCCGGACCGGTGTCACGTTCCCCGAGCCTGATGTTCCTTGCGAGGATCTGCCCGCCGGACTGCTCCGAAAAGACCTCCCGCTGCCCGAGCTTGCCGAAGTGGATGTGATCCGCCACTATATGCATCTTTCGACCTTCAACTACAGCGTGGATGGCGGCTTCTATCCGCTCGGCTCGTGCACGATGAAATACAACCCGAAGATCAATGAAGACACGTGCCGCCTACCGGGCTTCCTGTACACGCATCCCCTCCAGCCGATCGAGACGGTCCAGGGCAACTTGGCGCTCATGTATCAACTCCAGGAATGGCTCAAGGAGATAAGCGGCTTTGCCGCTGTGACTTTGCAGCCTGCCGCGGGCGCCCACGGTGAATTCACTGGCGTCCTGATCATGCGCGCCTATCACAATTCTCGCGGTGACCTGAAGCGTACCAAGATGCTCATCCCGGATTCGGCGCACGGGACAAACCCGGCCTCGGCAGGCATCCAGGGTCTACAGATCGTCCAGATCCCATCCGATCCACGCGGCAACGTCGATCTGGAGGCGTTGAAAGCCGCCTGTGATGACACGGTGCTCGGAATGATGCTCACGAACCCGAATACCCTCGGCCTGTTCGATGAGCACATCGAGGAGGTCATCCGCATCGTCCACGAGAGCGGCGGCTTGATGTACGGCGATGGTGCCAATCTCAACGCATTGCTTGGCATCGTCCAGCCCGGCGTTGTTGGGTTTGACGTCATGCACTTCAACCTGCACAAGACCTTCTCGGTCCCGCATGGCGGCGGCGGCCCAGGGTGCGGCCCGGTCGGCGTCGCAGCTCATCTTGCCGATTTCCTTCCGGCGCCGCTGGTTGGAATTGTGGAAGAAGGTGACGATGAAACCCCGCCGCTGTTTGGTTTCATCACCCCTGCGAAGTCAATCGGGCGTATGAAGGCCTTCCATGGGCATTTCGGCGGCGGCATGGTGCGCGCCTACACCTACATCGCCATGCACGGAGCTGAGGGGCTGAAGGATATCGCCCAGTACGCCGTCCTCAACGCAAACTACCTGCTTGCGCGCCTGCGCTCGACCTATCACGTGCCGTTCGACCGCATTTGCATGCACGAGTTCGTCGCAGAGGGCCGCTTCGAGGGCTCGGACGTACGCGCGCTGGACATCGCCAAGCGGCTCATGGACTACAAGTTCCACCCGCCGACCAACTACTTCCCGCTCATCGTGCATGAGGCGCTCATGATCGAGCCCACGGAAACCGAGAACAAAGACACCCTCGACCTCTTTGCGGATGCGCTGATCAAGATCGCTGCGGAGGCTCGTACACAGCCGGAGCTGTTGCACAACGCGCCCAGCACCACACAGTTTGGCCGCATGGACGAGGTGAAGGCCGCGCGTGAATTGGTCCTATGCTGTTGGCTGCCTGAGGACTACGCCCGGTACGCCTAGCCGAAACCGCCATGCAGGGAAGCTGAAGTCATCTAATGAAGAGTGACGGATCATGGAGATCCGTCACTCCTGCTTTCAGGAACACTTACTAGATTAAGTACCTGGTTGACAACTTGGCAGAACAGGAATTACCATTTTTGGCCTGGAGAGTGCGATCCTGCACGTACGGCAAGCTCGGTTGAGATTAGCCTATGCGCGTTCTTACAGTTGACATTGGCACGGGCACCCAAGACATCTATCTCTATGATTCCCGGCTCGACATAGAGAACGGCTATAAGCTCATCTTGCCATCGCCAACCATGATGGCCCACCGCCGCATCCGGGCAGCGACGCGGTCGCGGCGCCCAATCCTGATCACAGGGTGCCAGATGGGCGGCGGTCCGTCGGCATGGGCTGTAGAGGCCCACGTCCGGGCCGGCCTCGCAACATTCGCGACGGAAGATGCCGCCCTCACCCTGAACGATGAGCTGGAAAAGGTTCAGGCACTAGGAATCACCCTTGTTTCCGATGACGAGGCTGCGCACCTTCCGGCGGATATGCTACGCATCGACTTTCGCGATTTCGACTTTGAAGCCATAACAAGAGCTTTCGGAATATTCGGTGTTTCGCTTAGCGGACTGGATGCAATTGCCGTAGCCGCGTTCGATCACGGTGCGGCTCCACCCGGTGTCTCCGACCGCCAATTCCGGTTTGACTACCTCGATCGCCGCATCCGCGAGAGGAATGCCCTATCTGCCTTTGGTTACCCGGCCGCGGAGATACCGCCCGCCATGTCGCGTCTTCAGGCGGTTGCCGCGTCGGCCGGAAACGTCGATTGCCCGCTGGTGGTCATGGACAGCGCCCCGGCCGCCATCCTGGGCGCCCTCTTCGATCCGGCGGCTGGCCGCCGCAAGCAAAAGCTCATTGCGAACATCGGCAACTTCCACACGCTCGCATTCCGCCTCGGCGACAGCGGCGAGAGACCCGGCACCGACATCGAGGGTGTCTTTGAGCATCACACCGGCGAGATCAACCTGCCCAAACTGGAGGCACTACTAATCGCCCTCGCGGATGGCTCCCTCTCCCACGAAGCGGTCTTCAATGATATGGGACACGGGGCCCTCATGTATGCGAGCAAGCCAATGAAGCTTGGAAAAGACAGCTTCGACGTAGTGGTTACGGGGCCGCGGCGATCCATGATGAGAGTCAATCCAACACAAGCGTTGCGACCCTATTTTGCCGTCCCGTTTGGAGACATGATGATCGCCGGATGCTTCGGGCTACTGGCCGCAACCGCTGACGTGCTGCCAGCGCTGGGAGAAACGATCCGGCGGTCACTCGGGGGCGGGGGGCGAGGAACGGCTCCCTGGGACGTAGACTAAGCAGCACATGGACTAAAGGCTGTACCGGATCAAGGGAGGAAGGGCAACGATAGTTGACAAGGCAGCAGGAAGGGGGTAAAAACATACCGACCGGTCGGTATTGTTTGCCGGGAGGGAGAAGAGGCCGAGGAATGCAGAAAAGAAGCGAGGTGACCCGGGGACGGCTGCTGGACGCAGCCCTCAAGGAATTTGCCATACACGGGTATGAGGCGACCAGGGTCGAGGATATCTGCGCGGCGGCAGACGTCAGCAAGGGGGCATTCTATCATCACTTCGAGAGCAAGCAAGAGCTGTTCCTGTCGCTGATGAACTCGTGGATGCAGGCGATCGACGAGGGGCTGAGAGAGCTGTATAAGCCGACCGTACCGGAGACGCTGGTTGCGATGACCGATATCGTGCCGGATATCCTGACGGCGGCGTGGCAGCAACTGCCGATGCTCATGGAGTTCTGGCTGCAGGCGAGCCGCGACCAGGAGGTTTGGGAGGCCAGCATCGAGCCATACCGGCACTTCCGAAAGTTCTTCACCGGCCTCGTCGAGCAGGGCATCAGGGAGGGCACGCTACGCAGCGACGACCCGGAAACCGCGGGGATGCTCATCCTATCCATGACAGTGGGGATGCTGCTGCAGGCGCTGGTCGAGCCGCAAGGAGCAAACTGGGAGAGTACGGCCAAGCAGGGAATGCAGGTCATCATGAAAGGGCTGGCGGTTTGAGCGGGTGGGTAAGAATCATTGTGGAGTCGGGGAAGGATTCCA
>DATKAF010000032.1:0-24464 GCA_035498395.1 Anaerolineales bacterium | reverse complement strand
TCACCGAGCACCTGACTGCCATCACGGTCATGCCCAAGGCGCGGAGCCTGCAGCTAAGTCAGACAGCACCCACTGGTGTGACGCTGGAGAACCTGATCTCGACGGCCCAGAATTCGTGGGGAGAAACGAATCTGGCAGGGCTCCAGCAGAATCCCCCTCAGATTGCGTACGATCAGGGCACCGATATTCCCGGACCTCTGACGGTGGCGGCCTCTGGCGAGGATTCGGCGGGCAATGGGCGTCTCGTAACCATCGGGAATTCGACCTTTGCCACCGACGCCTTCTTCGATGCCTATGCGAATGGCGACTTCTTCGTCAATTCCGTGGATTGGGCTGCGGGACAGGGCAACATCATCAGTATCACGCCCCACAACGCGACCACGCGCACGTTCAATCCGCCCCCGCAGCTCACCTTCATCCTGATCATGCTAGGCACTGTCATCGTGATCCCCGGCCTAGTGATCGCTGGCGGCCTCTCGAACTGGCTCTCACGGCGCAGGCGAGGGTAGCAGCATGATCCGCCGTAGCACCTGGGTAGTGCTGTTATTGCTGCTGGCACTCGTTGCCTTCGCGTTTTACTGGAATAACCGCAAGACGAAGCTGGCCGCGTCTGCGACGCCGACACCCGACGCAGGAGCATCTGCCTCCTCAAAGCTCATGTTCAGTGCGGCTGAAGGGGCACCCAGTGACATCCGGATCCAGGATTCAACGGGCCAATCTGTGGAGATCGCCCGTAACGGCGCAGGCGCCTGGGTGTTGAAGGCACCAGCGGCGGGTCAGGCCGACCAGGCCGCCGCGGAGGCCGCGGCCACACAGCTCTCCGCCCTGCGGATCATCTCGTCCGTGCAGCTGGGTTTGGATGTAGTTGGATTGGAAAAGCCCGCTTACATCATCGTCGTGACAACTGGGGATGGCAAGAGCCACACGCTGAACGTTGGAGCGCAGACACCCATCGAGGACGGCTATTACGCCACCCTCGACGGCGGCCCGGTCCAGATTGTGGATAAGCAAGGCCTCGATGCATTGCTACCGCTGGTCGCCCAGCCACCGTACGCTGCAACTCCCACCGCCGTCGTAACCGCCACAGCAGTTGCCACCAGCCAGCCGTCACCCACGCCGTAAGACAGGGATGGTGGGCTTCGTCATATTTGTATACACAATAAGGGCGGCGCGATGCCTACGAAATTGGATAGGTATTGATTTTCGTCGGGAAAAAGTGTATTCTGAATTCAAATCCTGAACGTGGATAAGAGAAGAGAATGGATGTAGAGAAGATCATTATAGTTGACGAGGAGGAGGAGTTTCCCGCGATCGCGCGGCTCATCGAGCTTGGACGGCAGAAGTCCTATGTTACGCTCGATGACATTCTGCATTTCTTTCCTGAGGCCGAACAGGACGTCGAGCAGCTCGAAGAGGCCTTTTCCGCCCTTCTGAGCGCCGGGATCCCGTTCGTAGAGGACACCCCCCCGGGTGAACCTACGGAAGACGAGCTGGCCGCAGTGGAAGAAGCCGAGGCCGAGCCGGAGCCCGATCTCTCCCTGGACGACTATCTCGCCAACATCGACACCGATGACACCATCGGCCTGTATCTGAAGGAGGTCAGCCGGGTCCCGCTGCTGACTGCAACGGAGGAAGTAGAGCTCGCCCAGCGCATCGAGCGGGGCCGCATGGCCCGTGAAGAGCTGGCAAAAGGCAACGCCGGTGCTCGTCGGCGGACGGAGCTTCGCCGGCTCATCGAAGACGGCTGGTCGGCCCGCGAGCACCTCATCACAGCGAACTCCCGGCTCGTCATTTCCGTCGCCAAGAAGTACATGGGGCGCGGCGTCCCGTTCCTGGACCTGATCCAGGAAGGCAATATCGGCCTGATCCGCGCCACCAAGAAGTTCGATTACCGCCGCGGCCACAAGTTCTCGACGTACGCAACATGGTGGATCCGCCAGGCGGTTACGCGCGCCATTGCTGACCAGGGCCGGACGATCCGCGTTCCGGTCCACATGGGAGACCAGATCAACAAGCTGCTGCGTGTGCAACACCAGCTCACCCAGCGCCTTGGACGAGAGCCGAGCGTGGAGGAGCTTGCCAGCGCTCTGGATGTCCCTCCGAAGAAGGTCGAGAATATGATCCAGGTCGCCCGGCGACCTCTTTCGCTCGAGACTCCGACCGACGACGAGGAAGACTCCGTCCTGGGCGACTTCATCGAAGACGACGAAGCTCCGCCGCCGGACGACACGGCGACCTATAATCTGCTCCGTGAGCACCTCGGCGAGGTGCTGAACGGGTTGCCGCCCCGCGAGGTCCGCATTCTTCAGCTGCGCTATGGCCTTCTGGACGGTCAAGCCTACACATTGGAAGAAGTGGGCCGCAAGATGGGCGTTACCCGCGAACGCGTCCGCCAGATCGAAGCTCAGGCCCTAAGCCGGCTGCGGCATCCTTCCATTCGCCGCAAGCTGCGCGACTACCTCGGCGAATAATATAGCATTTGCATGGCATAACAAGAGCGACGCGAAGAGCGCCGCTCTTTTTGTGTAGAATACCGCCATGCGCCGCGGCCTGCTCCCCCGACTCCAGGATTTCCTGTTCGTCCTGGTGCTGATCGGTCTGATCACCACCGGCTCCCGCATGCTGAACATCGATAGCGACCTGGGCAGGCACCTGGCAATGGGCGGCTATATTCTCTCCAGCCAGCGGGTTCCCACAACGGATATTCTCTCGTTCACCAGATTCGGCGCGTCCCGGCCTCCGTACGAGTGGCTTGCGCAAGTCTTGCTGGCAGCATCGTACAGAGCGATCAACCTCGACGGGGTGGTGTTGCTGGCTGCCGCCATCATTGCCGCCGCGTTTTCCGTCGTGCAAGCGGACGCCGTACGCCGGAGCGGGGGGCCTCTCCTGTCGCTGTTCATAGCGCTTTGGGCGGCTCTTGCCTCCAGCCTGCACTGGCTCCCGCGTCCTCACGTCTTTACCTTTCTGTTCCTGGCGCTCTGGCTCTACCGGTTGGAGTCGCTGCGCCGCGGCGTCAGGAACTCCATCTGGCTGTTCCCGGCTCTCATGCTCATGTGGGCCAACACACATGGCGGTTTCATCTTTGGCTTCCTTGCCCTCGGCTGCTACCTTGCCGGCTGGTTCGTCGATGCCATGAGGGGTGCGACAAACCGCTCACTGGGGGCCCGGATGCTAGCTATCACAGGGATGTGCTTGATTGCCAGTGTCATTACACCTGACCTTTGGCACAATTGGGACGCGGTTCTGAATAACCGCAGCAGCTACGTGCTAAGCCAGACGATTGAAACAATGCCCCTTCGTCTTGCAACGGCCAATGTCTGGCCTTTCCTGGGGATGCTCGCGGCGGCAGTGGCTCTGGTCGCAGTTCGACGCTTTCGAGTGCCGCCCGCGCACCTCATTCTGCTGGCAGTGCTTGCCGCCGCCAGCTTCGTCATGGTTCGTAACATACCGCTGTTCTGTATCGCCGCTGTACCCCTGCTAGCCGATTGGGCAGCACCGTTCCTGCGCCTCGTGCCGATCTGGGCTCGGCTGGAGGAGAGATTTGCATCCATCGAGGCCACCACGCGGCCGCATATCTGGACGACCATCGCGATGATCCTGGCGATCACCTGTCTGGCAGTCCGGTTTTCGTTCACCCGGGCGCCGCTATTTCAGTTCCGGCAGGATATCTTTCCCGTTCAGGCTGCGGACTGGGCAAGGACGCACCGCCCGCAGGGGGCGATGTTCAACGACTTCAACTGGGGAGGCTATCTGCTGTACCGGCTCTGGCCGCAGCAGAGAGTTTTCATCGATAGCCAGAGCGATTTCTATGGGGAGCAACTGACACGCGAGGCCGCCAGCATCGCAAACGGAGATCCAGGTTGGGAGGAATTACTGGATCGATACGATGTGCAGTGGTTGCTGCTCCCCGGCAATGCAGGGCTCGTGCGAGTGGCCCTCTCCGATCCGCGCTGGTCGGTTGCCTACCAGGATGGAACCGCGATCATCTTCACGCGCAAATAGGCGGGCACGCATGGCTTCCAACCGGTGCGCTCACTGCTTTCTCTCGAAGACCGCCACACCCGAATTCTCAAATACGAGGCTGTACTGGGAATCCTGCCTCAATTGATAGAGCAGCAGCCCCGACGGTTCCGCGGCGGTCTCATCGGCAGGCTTCTCCAAATAAAGATAATCAAACCCGGCCTTGTGGTCTGTTGCCCATTTCTCAACACACGCCGGGCCTGCATTGAGGCACGCCTGCAGCTTAGGCAGATCGTAAAGGACTGGCATGAACTTGCTGCCTAGCGTCCATTCCTGGCCCTGAACCGTATTTACGCTCGTGCGGTCTGCTAAGACGGGAAACCATTCCGTGGAAGGATCAGAGAAAGCATCCGGCCGCCCCGTGAGCACGACGAACCGGCTTCCCTCCGGCGTGTTGCCATGCACCCACTGCATGGCCTCTTTGCTGGCGTCGGGGATGACGTAGCGGGCAAGGCTCAAGTCGTAAGCGAAGGCGCCGACGAACATGGAAAACAGCACATAGGCAAGCATGAGCTTCACGGCCCGGCTGTCCTCCATATAGCTGGTCCAATCCGCGCCCTCGGCGGGTGTGCCTGAGGCAAGTGACGCGATCTTCGGGATCACAAAGTCCGCCAGGCCGTAGCCCGCCAGGATCGCCAGCGGTAGCGCCGCAATGGCGGTCGCGCTCCTCGGCTCGATCACGAACGGCACAAGCAGCCACACGGGGAGGAACCAATCCCGCCGGATGCACTTGACAACGAATCCGATCAACCCCAGCACCGTGATCACGGTTGCGAAGCGCTCTTCTGCAAAATCCATCGTGATCCACGGCGTCCAGAACAGACCGCTGTGCCCGCCTGTACTGAGGGCGGATCGTATCGGAGCCAGCCCGTCCTGCGCCAGAACGGTTCCCCACCAGGGACTGGTGAAGAGCAAAACCCCCAATGCGACCAGGGCTGCATCCCGAAGACCGCGGGCATTTCTGCCACGAAAGAGCCAGATCAGCGCGCAGCTTCCCAGAGCGTGCAAGCCCGTCTCCGGATGGCTGAGGACTGCTCCTGCGCCGAAGAGAGCGGTCAACGCGATCCGCCCCCAGCTGGGTTTGCCGAAGAGTGTCCACGCCGAGCCGCATGTGAGCAGTAGAAAGAGGATGCCGAGGCTCCGGCTCAGCCCGCCGCCCATCACATACCACGAGAAGGTGCGAGGCATCAGCGCGTACGCCACGGTCGCCATCGACGCGACCGACCTTGAGCCGGTCATCTGGCTCGCCATCCAGAAGAATGCAAGGATCGAGAGTGTGGAGACCAATGCCGGCAGCCAGCGGATCACCTCGCCGGTCGGAATGCCGATCGCAGCCAGGATGGCGCCTGCATAGAGCGACAGCGGGGGATATGCAAACGGGATGTTGAGATGGTTGTAGGACGTATATGCCGGCAGCCGGAGGCCATTTGCCTTCAGGTCTTCGATCATAGCATAGAACATACCCCCGTCATTGATCGCCGAATGCGCCAGCAGTGTCGGTGCGAATCGCACCATGGCGCCGAACAAGACCGCAGAGATCAGGAAAAGAACCGCCCAACGCCCCGTATCGTTTCGCATGCTGCTCCTTGGCGGCTTAGTCGCCGCCCCGGAGCAATTCTAGCATACGCGTTCGCCGCAGGCGCTAACGAGGGCGGAGCGTCACACGACGGCATCGATCACGAGCGCGAGGAAGATGAACGCCAGGTACATGCTGGACCAGCGATACATCGTCCAGGCCACCTTGTTACCCGGCACCTTCCAAACCCGCCACGCGGCATAAATGAGCAACGACCCAAGCACGATGGCAGAAACCAGGTAGACCGTCCCGGTGGCGTGCAGGAGCGGCAGCAGCATCGTCGTGGCGACAAGCACGAGGGTGTAGATGAGGATCTGCGACCGCGTCGCCTTCTCCCCTTTTACCACGGGCAGCATCGGCACGCCCGCTCGCTCGTAGTCGCGCAGCCGCACGATGGCAAGGGCCCAGAAATGCGGCGGTGTCCACATGAAGATGATCAGGAACAGCACCCACGCTGCCAGGCTCAGATGCCCGGTCGCCGCTGCCCATCCCACCATGGGCGGGATCGCGCCGGCGCCACCGCCGATCACGATGTTCTGCACAGTGGCCTTCTTGAGCAGGACGCTGTAGAAGATGACGTAATAGAAGATGCCGGCCAGGCTGAGCAGCGCAGCCGTCAGGTTGACCATGCATGCCAGCAGGAAGTAGCTGATGAGGCAGAGCGCCAGCCCGTACGAAAGGCCTTCCGCAGCGGATAGCCGGCCCGCCGCAAGCGGTCGCCGCTCCGTGCGCTGCATGTGCTTATCCAGGTCACGATCGATGTACTGGTTTAGAGCGGACGATCCGCCTGCCGCCAGCGCGCCGCCCAGCATCGTCCAGACGGCCAGCGCGGGCGCTGGCCATGCCTTGCCGCCCACCACAAGCCCCCCAAACGTGGTTACCAGCAGCAGCGCCACAATGATGGGCTTATTGAGCGCGAAGAAGTCGTTCAGTCGCTGGCGAATGCTGTTCCCCGGCAATCCGGGTATATCCGCTGGTCGCACCTGCGCAGCCAGCACCAGCGCCAGCAGCGATATCCAAAGCGAGACCGTTGTGAGCGCGTGGAGGATGACGAGGTGGTTTGGAAAGCCCCGTACCACCTGCATGGCTCCTACAAATGCCTGACCAGCGAACAGGATGCCGGTGACCGTCGCCAGGGGCAGGAGGATCGAGTCGGTCCTGTAACTCCTCCATGCGACGAAGTTCAGGCGCAGCAGGAGCAGCGCCGAGATACCTCCGAGCAGGACATGCGCCAGCCTGACCCATTCGTATGGCGTTGCGGGCACGCAGAAAGGCCATCCCTGGCACAGCACCGCGGGTCCTGCAATGGAGGTCATGCGCCCGGCGATGGTCAGTAGCGCAATGGCGACGACAAGCCAAATGCTCAGGCGCTGCAAAGGAGAGGCTTCCTGGGTTTTCATTTCTTTGGTTTCTCCTGCTTTCGAACGAAGAACGGATACCCGACCAGCAGCAAGACCGCGAAGCTGAACCACTGGATGGCGTAGCCTTGATGCGGACCCTCGCTCAGGTCGAGCTCTTCCTGGTATGGTATGGGCGGGGCCGTGATGCTCGGGTCAGGGTTCTGCTCCAGATAGACCGGCAGTATCGAATATGGCATCTGCTGGCTGATACGACCGATGTTGACGTAGATCCATTCGTCCAGGCCCTTCTGCCCCGGCGTCAAGGTCGGGTCCGCGGCGCCGCCAAAGCCGGGGCCTGTCTGCTGGAGCCGGATAATTCCATGCACGGTCGTAGGCCTCGCCGTGTCGTACTTGCGCCAATCCGGAGGGGTCGGATTGCCATCCGCCGGGATCCAGCCGCGATCCACCAGTACAGCCACACCGGGCTCCAAGACCAACGGAGTCAGCAGATGAAAACCGTACTGGCTGTTGTAGTACTGATTCCGGATGGTAACTTGGTGTGCGAAATCATAGGTGCCGGTGGCGACCGCCGGTCTGTACTCCATGTCGAGCAAGTCCTCGCTGCCGGCATTGGCCGCCAGATCGAGCGGCGCCGAGGCTCTCATCTCAAAGACGTGAGCATTGAAAGCGCGCCGCTGCTTCAGACGATCCAGTTGCCAGATCCCGAGGCGGGCGCATACGGCGGCCCCTGCAATGACCAGCAGGGTCGCCAGGAACCACTTGCGACTGAAGAGCTTGAGCAGGCTCACGCAACAGGCTCCGTCTTCTGCTTGGGCATCGGCATGGCAAAGACCGCGTAGACGGCAATGAGAAAGCCGACGTTGAGCCCGATCTCCAGCACGCCCACGATCCGCGTCCAGATCGTCAAGGGCGGCAGCACGTTCAGTTCCAGGTACTTGCTTGGCTCGAACGAGCAGAGCAGGTTGTATCCGTTCTCGGTCGCAAGCTTCATGCTAGCTGAGGCGCCTGCCGGTATCAACAAGGGGCCTAGTTGGTGCGTTGCCGTGTCGTGATTGCGAACGACCAGCGTATCTCCTACAACGAAGGACATGTTCGCCGGCAAACCCGCATCAGCCTCTCCCCGCGCCACCCGCGCGGCTGTGCCGGTCGGGATATCGATTTGGACCTCCTGAGGCGGGCGGGTCTGGCCATCGTTCAACAAATAGAAGGAGAACTCGCTGACGATCGCCCCCAGCGCGATGCCCACCAGCATCGAGATACCGATCCTCTTGAGAATGACCGCCCGCTTCATCCGGCTACCTGCCCTGTGCAAACTGCCGGATGTCGGCAGCCATGTCCGCCGGTTCCGAGTCCGGCAGGAACGTCTCGCGGAATCGCCCCGAAGGATCGATGACATACACGAAGTAGCTGTGTGTCTCCCCGCCATCCTCGACCGTAACCCCATAGTCCTTCCAAACCTGCGCCAGGTCCTCCGGGGAGCCGACCAGGCCGATGAAGTCCGGGCTAAAGCTGCCCAGGAACTGCTTCATGGCTTGGGCGGAATCTCGTGTCGGATCGGTGCTGATCATCACCACACGCACGTCCTTTGCCCCTGCGCCGAGCTGATCCGTCGCGAGCTTGAGATGTGCCATGGTAAGAGGGCACTCGTCGGGACAATTGGTGTATCCGAAATAGATGACGACCACCTTCCCCCGCAGGCTGCTGAGGGTGAACTCCTGACCGTCGAAATCTTTCAGCCGAATCTCGGCCGCCTGTGCCGGAGGTTCGATCACCGCCCCATGCAATGCCGGTTTCGCGTTCAGCAGCCAGACCGCCGCCGCAACCGCGACGGCCGCGACCGAGACCATTCCCACCCAAACCGTTTTGTGAATCATAACTTGCTCCAGATGGAACCGTCGGGCGGCCGGGCCGTCCGACGGGCAATGCGCGCCTTGCTTAGAGCGACTTGCCGATAAGGTAAAGCGCAGGATAGAAGAAGATCCAGACCACGTCCACGAAGTGCCAGTACACAGCCGCCGACTCCACGCCCCAGTGTTTCTCCGTCGAGTAAAGGCCGCGCATCCCCTTGTGAAGCACGATACCCAGGAAGATCAACCCGGTGACCACATGCAGCGCGTGCATGCCCGTCATCATGAAGAATACAGCTCCGGCCGCGCTGGCGGACGGCGTGATGCCCTCGCGGATCGCTGACGGCCATTCCACGCCCAGAACGCCGGCCACGAAGACCATGCCTAACAGCAGGGTGATCGACATGCCCATGATAAAGCCGCGCCGATCACCGTGCGCCATCGAGGTCTCCGCCCGGTTCATGAAAAACGATGACATCAGCAGCACAGCTGTTACGGTCAGTCCGAGGAGTTGGTTCAGCGCGGGTCGGTTCAAGCCAAGCAGGTTGAAGCGGGCCACGGCCAGGCCGCCGAACACGAACGCATCCGATAATAGGAATAGCCAAAGTCCCAGCCGGTTCGTGCCCGTCTTGTATTCGTAGCCATGCGGATCCAGCCCCGTGGTGTCTTCTCCGAGCTTGGCGATGTGCATGTAGTAGTACATCACGAGCCCCACCTTGATGATAATGACCACCAGTAGCAGGACGACCGCCCCGATGGCAATGGCAATGAAGTATTCGATGAGACTCAACACCGCGAGGAAGACTAAGACGATTGCTCCCTGGCGCAGAACATCTGCCTCGTTAGTGTGTTCCATGAACGGGTGTCCTTCCCTGCTCTTCCTTGCTGAATGTTACGTATTGCGAACCTGCCAGGCCGTAGTCGTACGGCTCGCCAACGACCTCGATCGACTCCGGATAGTTGTGAACCGGCATCGGGGACGGAACCTGCCACTCCGGGGAGCGGGAGTTCCAGATGTTGCCCGTGGCCGCTTCACCGTGCTTGATGCTGCGGATGAAGTTGTACAGGAAGATCGCGGTTCCGAGCGCGATCAGGAAAGCCGCCACCGTCATGCCTACGTGATACCAGGTCAGGCCTAGCCCTGGATCGTAGTCCGCGATGCGGCGGCGCATACCGATCAATCCCGTGCGCATCATGAGCAGCGTCAGGGCCAGGAACGGGGGCCAGAAGAGCCAGAAATGCAGCTTGCCTAGCTTCTCGCTCAGCCGGCGCCCGGTTGCCTTGGGGTACCAGTAGTAGATGGCAGCGAAGAACGGGAAGACGTAGCCGCCGAAGATCGTGTCGTGGAAGTGCCCCACGATGAAGTAGGTATCCGTCAGGTGCAGGTCCGTGGCGACCGTGCCATTCGGCGGCCCGGAGAGACCCCCGAGGAGAAACACGACGATCCCACCCAGGACGAAAAGCATGGGCGTGGGCGTCTCGATCTTCCCATTCCACAAGGTGGCGACCCAGGAGAAGAACTTTACACCGGTCGGCACAGCCACGAGCAACGTGCTGTACATAAATGGCACCTGCAGGTACTGGTTCATGCCCGATGCGAACATATGGTGCGCCCAGACCAGGAAGCCGACCAGCGCGATGCCGAGCGATGACATCGCCACGAAGCGGTAGCCATACAGAGGCTTGCGCACGAAAACCGGCAGCAGTTCCGAGATCACTCCCAGCCCCGGCAGCACGAATACGTACACGGCCGGGTGCGAGTAGAACCAGAACAGGTGCTGGAAGAGGATCGGGTTGCCGCCTTTCGACGGATCAAAGAAACCCATCCCCAGCAGGCGCTGAAAGCTCACGAGCTGGAACGAGAGGCCGATCAGCTGGGTGGCGGTCAGGGTGATGAGCGAGGTGGCCATCGCCGCCCAGACCAGGATCGGCATGCGGAAGGCGGTCATGCCCTTGGCGCGCATCCGCAGCACGGTTGCGATGAGGTTCAAGCCGCCCAGGATGGAAGACCAACCGGCAGTGAAGACGCCAAGGAAGAACATCTGCATGCCGATCGGCGCCCGCGCCGAGAGCGGCGGGTATCCCGTCCAGCCCGTGTCGAAGCCGCCGAGAGCCATGCTCGAGAGCAGCAGCACGATGGCTGGAACCGTGATCCAGTAGGAGAAGGCGTTCAGTCGCGGGAACGCCATATCCTGCGCGCCGATCAGCATCGGCACGAGATAGTTCATCACCCCCGCGACGCCCACCAGGATGCCGATGATCATGACGATGCCGTGCAGCGACATGAAGGTGTTGTACCATTGCAGCGTCAGGAACTGGAGGCCGGGCTCTGCCAGCTCGGTGCGGAAGATCAGCGCAAAGCTCCCGCCAACCAGGAACAGGAACAGCGCGGTCACTGTGTACTGGATTCCGATGACCTTGTGGTCCAGCGAGACGCTGAGGTACTTCTCCCAGCCTTCAGGATCTTCACGATGCTCGGGCGTCTCGATGCCGCGCGCCCAGAGATACCAGTCCGTCAGCGCGCCGCTGCCTGCCAGGAACGCCAGCGCGCTCATGAAGCCCCCCACAACCCAAGCCGGCTCCGTGAACAGGGACGGGCCGAACGCCTGCAAACCCATCACGGCGCGGATCACTGTGACGAACAGCGCGCCGACGACCAGACCGATAAGCTGCCAAACCAGGCCGTGCCACAGGGCAGACCGATAGAAAAGTCTCATACCGTTCCTCCAGCACCTACTTCAATGTCTCGATGTACGAGACGATGGACTTGATCTGTTGGTCGGTCAAGTCGAATTTCGGCATCACGTTCGCAGGGAAACCGGCAACGATCTTGGCATTCGGGTCCTTGATCGATTCGGTCAGGTAGGCGTCGTCGGCCTTGACGGTCTTCCCATCGGACAATGGGACCTCGGAACCGAACAGGCCGCGCCATGTGGGACCGGTCATCCGGGTGCCATCGATCGAGTGACAGCCTGCGCACCCATTCTGCGCAACGAACGCCTTGCCGGCATCGGGCCCGCCCTTAGCGAGCAGCGCGTTAAAGGCGGTCGCCTGTTGCTGTGCCCATGCATCGTAGTCTGCCGGTGAGGTCACAAGGACGGGCGCCTCCATATAGGCATGAGAAAGACCGCAGAGTTCCGCGCAGCGGACCTTGAAGCTCCCCAGGGCGATCGGCGTCAGCCGCAACTCGGTTGTGCGTCCGGGCAGAACATCTTGTTTGACGCGAAATTCGGGGACCCAGAACGAATGGATGACGTCAAGAGACGTCATCTTCAGCAAGACTTGCTTGTGCTCCGGCAGGTGCAGTTCCGTCGAACTGAATCCTTCCGGATACTGGAACGCCCATGCCCACTGGTGAGCCGTAACGTTGACGACCCACGCGTTGGGATCAGGCGTGCGCGTCTCGCCGAGCGTATATGCCCCCAGGTATGCGTAGAACGTAACGAGCAGGAGAGGGATGATGGTCCACGTGACCTCCAGCTTGATATTCCCCTCATCGTGCACGCCATCGCTGGTGTCGCCTTTGCGGCGGCGGAAAACGATGAGGCTGTAGGCCAGCGGAACGACAATAACGGAAAAGAGGAAGGCGATGGCGATCATGTCCCAGTTCCACATCTGGTCCACGATGAGCGCCTGGGCGCTCCCTTCCAGGGGCATCAAGCTGCTGGCGGATAGTCCCAGGTACGTCAGCAGCGTCGTCGGAATCACGAGGATACCGACGATCACGATATGTCGCATAGACTCTCTCTCCTACGTTGTCCAACTCAAAGCAGAGCCGGCCTCTGCAGCCTGGCGCGCCATCCCCTTGTCCAGCGGCATCTTCCTACCGGAGGGCAAGGGGCGAGTTCCAGCAATCTCACATTAAGGGTTGTGCCGCACGCTAAATGGGAAGCTAGTGTTTGCACTCTGGCGCTGACAGCCCCTTAATGTACCAAAGTTTCCCTAATTTGTCACGCTTATTTAGGGTACTTGTTCAGCACTCGCGCATTTTGGCGCTTTCCCCCGCGATTTCATCTCGCCGGTCAGAGGGCGCTCAGGGCGGCGAGCACTTCGCCGCTGTGTTCTGATGGCTTGACCTTCTCGAAGACTCGCGCGATCTCACCATTTGCGTCGATCAGGAATGTGGTGCGCAGCACACCCTCGTACGAACGGCCCATCAGCTTCTTTGGCCCCCAAACGCCGTATGCATCGCATACCCTGTGTCCCTCGTCCGCAAGCAGCGGGAAGGGCAAGTGGTATTTCTTTTTGAACTTGACATGGGAGGCCACCGAGTCCGGGCTCACGCCCAGGATGGTGACATTTGCTTTCTCGTACGCGGAATAGTCATCGCGGAAGTTGCAGGCTTCCTTCGTGCATCCCGATGTATCGTCCGCTGGATAGAAATACAGGATCACGGGGCGTCCTCTGTAATCCGAAAGACGCCTCGTTGTTCCGGTATCGTCCTGAAGCTCAAAGTCGGGAGCTGTTACGTTCGCTTGGACTGGCATCGCGGTCTCTCCTAAACTCTAGGATGAGGGGGACCGTCGAACGCTTACCTACTTGGCCACGCCGATCTTCTTAAGATTCTCCTCGAGTGCTTCCAGTGTGGCAGGCTTGATGATCATGGCGTTCGCCCCGCCGCGCATCACCCTGCTTCTCGTCTCCGGTTGGTCATCCGACGTGACGACCACCACCGGCACATGGATCAGCCGCGGCTCGCGGCGCAGGTATGCGAGGATCTCCAGCCCATCGACGCCCGGCATGTTGATATCCAGCAGAATGAGGTTCGGGGTAAAGGTATTCAGGAGCGCCATCCCCGCGCTCGCGCCGTAGGCGACGCGCGCCGGCACGTTCAGCACAGTGAGCATTTGGTGCAGTGCATCAGCCGTGGAGCGATTATCGTCGATGATGAGAGCGTCTTTCATGGATCCTCCAGGATGATGCTGCCCATGATGGACGTGTCATATCCTGGCAGCTTTGAGATGTCTTCCCGAAAACCCCTCTCCACTAAGACGTCGAATACGGGAGCCAGTAAATCGCTCTTCGCATGCTCCTTCGGCATTACCAGGTCGTAGCGCTCCCGAAAGAGCGGGATGAAGTCCAGATGCAGAGCCTGGGCAGCAGCCGCAACCGCCAGCCCGCAGTCGGCCCTCCCGGATGCAACTGCCGCTGCTACTGCCAGATGTGTGTACTCTTCTTGATTGTACCCTTGAATCGAACCGGGCGAGATCCCGGCGAGTTTCAGGTGATAATCCAGCAGCACCCGCGTCCCCGCGCCATGCTGGCGGTTCACAAAGCGCACGTCGGGGCGCGCCAGGTCGTCCAGGGAATGGATACCCTTGGGGTTCCCTTGCGGCAGGAGCAGCCCCTGTTCCCGCCCGACCAATGCGACGACCTTCACCGGGATGCCCGGCATGTACTGGCGGATGTACGGGATGTTGAAGTCGCCGGTCGACGGGTCCAGCAGATGCGACCCACCCAGGTGCGCCTCACGCCGCCGCAGAGCGATCAGCCCGCCTTGAGAGCCCACGTTCGCCGCGACGAAGCGTCTCTGCCGGGCAGCCAGGTGTTGCGCCAGTATGTCCAGGGTCAGGTCGTGCGAGCCGATGCACAGGATCGTCCGTTCGAGCTCCCCGCGGCCGCGGAAGAGCCGGACGTCCACCGTCTCGCCAGCTTCCACGCCCTGGATTCCGGGCGGCAGCACCACCAGCCCGTCGGCCTGGACCAGAGATGTGATGACCCCCGCGCCGCGCGCCAGCGGGGCCGCCAGCAGGTCGGCGCCAACCCTGCCGAGCACCACGCGCACGTAGTCCTCGTCACCCGCCGGCGACGTGATCTTGCGCGTCAGGCGCGCCCGCTCGACCGGCAGATCCAGGGGAGCACGACCCAGCCATTGCGCGATCAGCGGCTCGACGAAGATCTGGATGGTGAGCGCGGCGGATACCGGATATCCCGGCACTCCGATGATCGGGACTCGGCGCTGTGTTCCCTCGCCCCCCAGCATGCCGAGTATCACCGGATGGCCCGGCCGCACTGCCACACCGTGCACCAACAGTGTTCCAAGGGCTTCCACCACGCGCGCCGAGAAATCTTCAGCGCCCGCTGACGAACCGGCATTCAGCAGAACCAGGTCGTAATCCCTGGCAGCTTCTCTTACGCGCTCGGTGATGAGACCGAGGTCGTCCTTCGTGATCGGGAATTGCGTTGCCTCGCCGCCCATCTCCAGCACCTGCGCTGCAATGACGAGCGAGTTGTATTCGAGGATATCGCCCCGTTTAAGCTCCGACCCGATGGGCACCAGCTCGGACCCGGTTGGCAGCACGGCAACCCGCGGCTTGCGCGCCACATTCAGCTCGGAATGGCCGGCAGCAGCCAGCACACCCAGGTCCACCGGTCTCAGGATGTGGCCCCTGGGCAGCACCAACTGCGTTGCGACGATGTCTTCGCCGAGGGGCCGCACGTAGGTCCACGGCGCGACAGCGGCGCGGATGCGGATGGCGGTCGGCTTCCGGATGGCATCGGTCAATGCACCGCCATCGTCCAGGGCTTCCACGTTCTCGATTGGAATTACTGCATTCGCCCATTCGGGCAGCGGGTCCCCCGTATCGATATAGGCCGCACCAGAGTTGCCTGCCACTCTTAGCGTGATGGGTTTGGCGGGCTGCGCACCGTTTGTGCTCTCCGCCACCACGGCGTACCCGTCCATGGCGGAGGCGTGATAGTGCGGTGACGACACCTTGGCCCAGGCCGGTTCTGCCAGCACCCGGCCAAGCGCGCTCTCGTTGAGCGGGATCCTCTCCACGCCGAGGATATCCCATCGCCCGACGTCTTTCAGGGCGTCTGCCAGTCTCCGTTGCGCGACGGAGAGAGGTATGTCGTGCAGATAGACGGACATTTCGAGGATTATATCAGCGGCCGTTGCATGGCTCCCTCACCAGCTCTCTGCCAGACATAATCCATCCCACGCTAATGCCGGGAAAGCGATTGCTAGAGCAAGTACACCTCGACCAACTCGCCTGCTGCAAGCCCGGTCGCATCGGGCGGAATGCGCAGCAGCCCATCCGCTGCCGCCAGCGTGAAGATCAAGTTCGATTTGCCAAAGATCGGCTCGGCATCCCAATGCGCGGGCGCACCCGTGGCCGTGCCACGTGCCGCCGTTAGCCTGACCGGCCACCAATCTTCCCGCCCCGCCTGCGACGGGAGATTCACCGTCAACCTCGCCATCACCGAAGGCCTGGCTCCCGCATCGGCCATGCCGAGTAGCCTTTCGACCAACGGCACGACGAACAGGTACCCGTTCACCAATGCGCTTACCGGATTTCCCGGCAAGCCGATCACGGCCTTTCCATCGCAAACCCCCAGGATGGTCGGTTTGCCAGGCCGCGTGTTGATCCCGTGTACCAGCACGCCCGGCTGGCCCAGTGCCTGAATGACCTCGGCGGTCATATCGCGCGTACTGGCGGATGACCCGGCTGTGATAATGACTGCATCGCACTCGGCGAGCGCCTGCGCGGCGACCGACCGGAGCTTCGTCTGGTCGTCTGGAACGATGCCGTAGCGCACCGCCGCTCCGCCGTGACCGTCGATAAGCGCCGCCAGGGAATAGGCGTTCACATCCCGCACCTGTCCCGGTTGCGGCCTTTGCCCCGGCTCGACGACCTCATCTCCAGACGAGATCAGTCCGACGCGCGGCCGCGCAGTCACCCGCAGCCGCAATATGCCCAGGGCCATCAACCCGCCCACCTCCGCCGGGCGCATCCTGCGACCTGCCGGGACCACAACGCTCCCCGCGGCCACATCTTCACCCATCGCAATAGTGTTCTCACCCATCGCCGCGGCGCGGAGCACCTCGATCTCACCCGGCATGTCCGCTCGTTCTCCGAGACGTGCCACGATCTGCGTGTGTTCCAGCATGACGACGGCATCTGCCCCGTCTGCCAGCATGCCGCCGGTGTGGATGATGGCGCACTGCCTCGCCTCGATCCGAAGCCCGGCGCTCGCGCCCATCGGGATCTCGCCGACCAGGGACAAGTAGGCAGGCTGCGTGTCCGTGGCGCCAAACGTATCGCGGCTCCGGACCGCGTAGCCATCCACGGTTGACCGGGGAAACTCCGGCAGCGCGTGCGGGGCCGCGACCGCTTCCGCCGTCACCCGGCCCAGCGAGGATCGGGTCTCGACCTCTTCTACTTTGGGTTGCACCGAGGCGAGCCGGGAGAACAGCAGCGAGCGTGCTTCGTCGGGCGGCAGGAGTTGCAGGAACTCGGGCATATGCAGCAGGAAAGCCGCTACCGGAGCCAGAACGCGATCGTCAGGAAGTAGGCTGTCAGCCCGAACAGTGAGATGGCATTCGCCGAAAGCATCGTCCAGATCGGCTTCGCGCCCAGCGCGATGTTGCGCAGCCAGAAGATCTCCAGCGTGGCGAACGGCAGCGTCAGGAAGGCCGGCCACAGCAGCCCCAGCGAGAAACCGAACAACGGCGCGGCTGCAAAGAGCAGGTACCCGGCGATGATCAGCCCGTGGTGCAGCGGCACGGCGCGCTCCCAGCCGATGTGCACCAGCAGCGTGCGCCGCTCGTATTTCAGGTCATCGGCATAGGTGGGAAAGTCGAGCGCCAGGAACGAGGCGAAGGCCAGGAACGTCAGCGGGATGATGACGGCGTTCAGCAAGCGGTGATAATCTCCGGATTGGAGCAGGAATGCGATGGTCGGGATGATGTACGCCAGATGCAGCGCCAGCAGCAATTCCCCCAAACCTTTATCGTACAACCGGACGGGCGGCACCGAGTAAACGATCAGCGCCACCAGCGACAGTCCGAGAAATGTTAGAGCGGGCGGCGTGATATCTCCCTGCCGGAACAGGGCATAGGCGATGAACGATGCCGCGGCCAGCGCCCCGAGCGAGACATACAGCGCGGCGTCGTGTACCGCTCTCCGCTCTATGATCGTCTCTTCTTCGAAGATCGGCTCATTCGCCGGCCGGAACACCTCCACCAGCAGGCTCATGCTGGCCTGTGCCAGCAGCACGCCGACCAGCCCCAGCCAGAAAACAGTCGGAGAGAGCGGATGGCCCAGGTATCGAGCGACGCCGGTTCCCAGGACATAGGTCAGGGCGGCCAGCAGCAACAGGAGGGGTCGGGCCAGGCGCAGGATGATCAGCAGTCGTTGCATGGTTTCCTAGTATGTTGGATGATTCGTGATCGAGTGGCTGGATGGATATCCCGGCTCTGCGCAGGAGGGCGCGGCGGCCTCTCAATCGCTCCCAATGAATTCTTCCAGTCTGGTGAGGGCCTCAGGCAGGCTTCTCCTGCCCATGCCGATGCGGAAATGGTTTTCCTGGTCGTCGTAGACCGATCCGGGCAGCAGCATCACGCCCGCATCGCGCACAAGTTTATCGCAGAATGAGTCCACGTTCCCGCCCAGGTAGCGGGGAAAAGCCATCGATCCAGCGGTGGGCGCAACCCACGAAAAGAGTTCGTCGTGCCGTCCGATAAAGGCCTCCACGAGCTGCACGTTGCGCATGATTATGCCAAGGTTGCGCTCGATGAGCAGCTGGCGGTGACGCAGCCCCAGCGTCGCCAGGTATTCGCTGGGGGCAGAATTGCAGATGGTCGTGTAATCCTTAAGCGATGCCATACGGCCATACAGGTCGCGGTTGTGGGTGGCGATCCAGCCGATGCGCAGCCCGGCCAGGCCGTATGTCTTGGACATCACGCCCAGCGAGACGGCATGCTCTCCCAGGTCGCACGCTGCCGGGAGGCGGTCCTCCGGATCGTATTCCGATTCGCGGTACACCTCGTCGGAAAAAAGCATAACGCCGGCCTCGCGCGCGATGGCGCTGACCGCTTCGAACTCGTCACGCGGCATCAGGTAACCGGTCGGGTTATGAGGCGTGTTCAGGATGATGGCCTTCGTGTTGGGGCGCAGGAGCGTCTCCAGCGCGTTCACCTCCAGCGCCCAGCCATCCTCTTCGCGTGGCGTCCAGCGGCTGATCTCGGCGCCGATGCTGCGCGCCACCTCCACGAGCGATTGGTAACACGGCCAGTGCACCACCACGTGGTCGCCCGGTTCCAGCAGGGCGTGCATGAAGAGGAAGATCGCCTCCTCCGCGCCGGTGTGCACCAGCACTTCGTCTGCCTCGATCGACTCGTAGATGCCGCAGATGGCGTTCCGCAGCGCCATGCCTCCCTGCGACTCTGTGTAGCCGAGCCACTGCCCGGCAAACCCGGCTCTTCCTCCGGGCTCGAAGTCGAGCAGCTCGCCTGCCGTCATCGACTCGCAGTCGGAGCTGCACAGCAGGTATTCAGTCGTGAACTCGTATTGGGCGAAGTAGCGCTCCAGTTTGAACGGTGCGATCTGCATCGGGGCCTCTTTGTTCAGTATTAAGTGTCAGGTGCGAGGTACTAGGTGCGAGGCGTCAAGAGTCAAGTGTCAGATCCGAGGCGCGGATGGCGACCCCGCCTGCGGCAGGGCAAGTGTGTGAGGGCCAAGTGTCACGCGTCATGAGCTAATCACTTCTCCCTATTCACTTCTATCCATAACCCAATTCCGATTTCTGATTACCGATTTCCTACCCTTTCGTTACGCGCCGGATATCCCTGTAGTGCGTCTGGTTATGGATATAGATCAGCTTGATCATCTCGCGCAGCGTGGTTTCACCCAGGAACGGGTGCCGCCCTCTGCACTCCAGCTCGGCATCCTGCAAGCCCGAAACCCACGTGACCATTTGGGCGCGCACGCTCCTGTATTGCTCCAGCAGTTCGGCGGGAGCCTGGTCACGCGTCTTTTCCTGCTGCCGCGCGTTGTAGCGGTCGATCTCAAAGTCCTCGGACACGCCCTCCCCTCCGCGGCGGATCTCCTCAAACAGCCGGACGAAGGCGCGCTCGGCGGTCATCAGGTGCGCCAGGATGCTGCGGATGGTCCACACGGAGCCCTCCGCATAGACTTCGGTGCTCCACTGGTCCTCGTTCAGCCCGCTGAAGAACTCGCTGAACTTCTCGCCTTCCGATTGGAGCTTGCTCGCCAGTTGCGCCGCTTCAGGCATATCCCATGCTCCTACTGCTGAACGTCCGCGTAGTTGATCGATTTCCGGCCCGTGCCGAACCAGTAGTAATCCTTCATCGTTGCGATGTCGTGGGCGATCCGAGTGCTGTCCGCGAAACCCGGCTTCACATAGTAGTAGTGCGTCTCGTAAGGGCTGTCGCCAAAGGCCGCCGCAAGCTTGTACCCGTGCGACTCCGCGTAATCTTTTAAGGTTATCGTCATGCGGAACCAATCTTGCGAGAGGTTTTTCGGGTTGATCCTCGGAGGCACCAACGGCGAGAAATATCCGTGGAACACGATCACATCCGGCTGGTAGCGGTCCAGGTATTCGGGAGTCACGCCGCCGTTGTGCGCGATCCATTCGTCGTTCAATCCCCAGGTATCGACTGCGGTCCAGTTGGAATACAGCGGCAGAAGCCCTGCCTCGCTGGTTGCGATCACATAGCCCTTGCCATCATAAGCTGAAAGCATCTTCGCAACTTCGTAGCGACCGTCAGCCTCGTAGGCGATCCCGCACGACTGCTGCGCCGACGTCAAGATGCAGCTCTGGCGCGTGGAGAACAGCAGCAAACCGTACGCCGCCCCCAACCCCGCCAGGACAAACACCACCCGCGCCACCCTCTCCTGCGGCCAATGCCATGACCAGCCCAGCTCACCCGGCAGGCTGCTCACCAACGGGTACCACGAGATCAGCACCAGCGGCCACAGGGCGTATTGGAAGCGGCCCCCGAAGTTGGTCTCATTCGATACCAGCAGGAAAGCGGCGGCGAATCCCAGCAGCGGGATTAGGAACGCAATCGTCATCCGGGCGGTCTTCCTCGACCGGAAACCGATAATGAAGGCCAGGCTGAACGGCCCGGCGAAGCGCAGCAGGTTGCCAAGCGATTCCCAGAACGAATCCCAGTGCAGCAGCCCGCCGCCCTTCTTGTAGAACGGGTTCGGCAGCGGGTAGCCGAAGTAGCTCCAGTGCCACGCAAAGTAGGCGCCGCCCAGCACGAGAAAGACCCCGGTGAACACGAGTATGGTCCTCACCGACGCGCGCCAGCCCTTCATAACAATGATAGAGAGGAGCATCAAACACGCCAGGATCGCGCCTTCCGGGCGGATGAGACCCGTGACCAGGCCGGATAACGCGAACGCCCATGAAAGCCATGCCCCCGGCGACTCCGACTGGATGATCGCAAGCGTGAGCGCCCATGTCACGGTGGTAAAGAGCGCGAAGAACGGCGTCCCGAAGAACGCCGCCACATAGGACAGTCCGGTGCCGACCGCCAGGTACAGCGCGGTTAGGAAGGAGATGATAATGCCCGCCCTCCAGATCCGGCGGTTAGCCCAATACACGATCAGGACCGTGGCGATATGGGATAGGAAACCGATGCTGCGCACGGATCGGCCCAGCGGCACGCCGAGGCGGATCAGCGCCGCGGAAGCTGCCATGAACAGGAAATCGGTCGCGCCGTCCACCGGTTTCTCGCCGAAGTTCCACACGATGCCGTGCCCGTGCGCCAGGTGGTCGGCATAGCGCATGAGCATGGCGGCGTCTTCGAACGGCGGCACATTGAAATCGACGAATCTCCACGCGTATGCCAGCGTCAGCGCGATCAACAGAATGCTCGCCGCAATGTCGGCATAGCGCCTCGGGTAAGCAGCCTTGTTATCCAAGGAGAGAGTAGCCCCCATCGATCACCAGTGTCTGGCCCGTGATGTACTCGTTCTTGAGCAGGAACTCCAACGCCGAGGCGATCTCATCCGCGGTTGCGGGGCGTTTCAGCGGCAGCCGCGATACCAGCCTGTCCCACTCGTCCTTCGGCATGTCGTCAGGCGGCAATACCAACCCCGGCGCGATGGCATTGACGCGTATCCCCGGTGCAAGGCTGCGGGCCAGGATGCGCGTCAGCGACTCCAAACCGGCCTTGCTCACCGAATAGGATGGGAACCGGCTCCAGCTCTTCCTAGCCCCCACGTCGGTGATGTTCACGATCAGGCCGCCATCGGTCATGCGACTGGCGGCTTCCTGCGCGCACAGGAACGGAGCACGCAAGTTCAGGTCCATCACCGCATCCCAATCGTCCG
This sequence comes from Anaerolineales bacterium, assembly GCA_035498395.1. Taxonomy (GTDB): domain Bacteria; phylum Chloroflexota; class Anaerolineae; order Anaerolineales; family Villigracilaceae; genus Fen-1038. The sequence goes on along the minus strand of DATKAF010000032.1, from coordinate 2,569 downwards.
CGGAGAGCGTGCGCGCATCGCCACCAGGCAGGATCGCCGCCGAGTTGACAAGCACCCGCAGCGGATGACCGGAGCGATCCACCGCCGCGAACAGCTCTGCGACCTGCCCCGGCTGCTTCAGGTCGGCCTGGGAGAGATAGACGGGCAGCCCCAGCGCATGGATCTCATTGGCCGCGGCCCGCGCCTCCTCGTCGGAGCTCCGGAAATGCAGCAGGATGGCATAGCCATTGCGAGCCAGCACGGTGGCGAACGCCTTGCCAAGCCGGTGCGCACCGCCCGTAACGAGCGCCAATGGCTGACTCTCCATGCCACCGTTTTACCACAGAATTGTCCTATGCCTTGAAACGCCATACTCGACGTCCGCTGCCATCCTCCCGCACGACCAACTGTTGCGTTTTGCGCGACCGGAGTGTTGAATTTTGCAGGCCCAGCTCGCTGACACACAGCGCCGCGATGTCGCGCAGCCGCGGGCGTAGTCCTCCTGCGTGCGAGCCGTCCATTAGGACAGCTTCATACACAAGCCGGACACCAGCCCGAAGCGGTACCCCTTGTGCAGGCACCCTCTCCATTTTTCGTGTTCGTCATGAGCTTGACCTTCCAATGTGAAGAAAATGTCGAAGGCCCCCGGAGCGAAGAGTAGGGGTTAGAGGGCCGTGGTAGGACGGAACCTCTGCCTAAGTGCCCAAGCTCTGCCATTAAGGACTGAGTTATTCGTGTGCCTATGCGAAGATGCACCTTGTATTTCACAACTGCCATCCCACTTCTCTTCCAAAAGGGTACCGGAGTTTGTTCGGAATGGTATCTCCCCCTAGGGGTATACCATTCCGAACTACTACCCCAACTCGATCACGATCGGAACTACTCACGCAAGACCTCAGCCTGTCCTTCCAGCTGGTCATAAACGGCCGGAACACCGCGACCACCCCCGTCTATCCGGCCGAACTCCCCCAGCCAAGCCAGGCTGGGTCCGACCTTCACGGCCGTGTCAGGAGTGCAGATCCCGCCTTCCTGGACCGCAGCGATTAGCACGCTCAGCGGGATTTCGCCCTGCTCGGACAGAATCTTTAGGAAGAAATCCTGCGCCTTGCTCAACGGCTTCTCCTTCGGCCTGCCCGTGCTCCCCGCCCTGCCGAACGGCTCCAGGTAGAACTGCTTATCCCCTAACCAGACCGCCCGCGCCGACAACTTCTTCAGCACGCATCCTTGCGGAAGCATAACTACACGAAACTGTTGGTTTTGCTCGCCGCGTCGCTCCTTCGGGAATCAAACAGGGCAGCCATTGCTGCCCTGTTATTTGCCATCGAGCGTGATCGTGATCGCTAGTTCTTGAAATAATTCGAGACGAAGAACCAGACGTTCGCCGGGCGCTCTGCCAGCCGCCGCATGAAGTATGGATACCAGTGTGTCCCGAACGGCACATACACCCGCACCTTGTAGCCATCCTTCACCAGCTGCTCCTGGAGGTCGCGGCGGATACCGTACAGCATCTGGAACTCGTATGCGTCCTTCGGCAGGCCGATCTTCTGCGCGTAGTTCTTGGCAAAGGCGATCCGGTTCTCATCGTGGGTGGCGATGGCCGGGATCGGCGGGAAGCAATCTCCCACCCGCGGGGAATCAGCAGCCAGCGCGGCATCCATCATCAGCTTGGTGACCAGGTCGTAGTTGGCGTCGACATCGGCCTTCTTAGGGAACGCCTTGTTCGCCGGTTCCTGGTAGGCCCCCTTCACGAGCCGGATGGGCGTCCGGGCCGCCAGCAGCTTCTTCACATCCGCTTCCGTCCGGAAGAGATACGATTGGAGCACCATGCCGGTGTTGTCGTAACCCTTATCGTGCATCTGGCAGTACAGGTTCAGGGTCTTGTCCGTGTACGGCGTGTCTTCCATGTCGATGCGCACGAAGTTGTCGTTCTCTTTGGCGCGCGCCAGGATGCGCTCCAGGTTCTGCGCGCACAGGCTCTCGTCCAGCCCGAGCCCGATCTGGGTCAACTTGATCGAGACGTTGGCGCACACGCCGGAGGCCTTGATCTCATCGAGCGTATTTAAAATGGCTGCTGTTGCTTCGGAAGCTTCTTCAGGCTTGCTGGTATGTTCCCCCAGGTGATCGAGCGTGACGTTGATGCCCTTGGAGTTCAGCTCCCGGATGGCCCGGATGGCATCGTCGATCTTCGTGCCGGATACGAAACGGGAGGCGAACTTCCACGCGATACCCCAACTGGTTACCACCTTCTGCGCCCAGGCGGCTTTGGAAAGGTAGATAAGGAAGGACCGGAGCATAGGTTCCCTTTCTCACAATCGGCTGAGAACATTCTAGCACAGGTACCCGCATGGCTTGTGTTATACTTTTTTACGACGAAAGTCACGTCCCGGAGGTCTAGTGAGAAATCGCAATACAAATATCGTGCTCAGGGGGATGGCGATATTTCTGCTTATAGTTGCCACAATACTCACAATTTCATCTCTCGTGGCCTACAGCCGCCAGCGCAACAGCTATCCGCCCGGCATGACGATCGGCGGCGTGCCCGTCGGAGGTCTTGACCCACAGGCCGCCTCCCAGCGCGTGCTGCAGGTTT
>DATKAF010000031.1:0-34897 GCA_035498395.1 Anaerolineales bacterium | reverse complement strand
TCCAGCGCCGCGCGCAGATCAGCATGGCGATCCGCGGCCTGCGAATGCAGCCGGGCCTCGACCAGTTGAAGTTGTTCCTGCACGGGCGACAAAAAGCTGACGGTGTTCAAGCAGCGTCTCTCCACGATAGCATCTGAGCGGCATTGTCTCCGGTCACTGCAGCAATATGGTCTGTGGTGGATGACTGGACGCCTGCTATTTTATCAGCAATATAAGCAACATACGCAGGTTCATTGCGATGCCCGCGATGCGGCTCCGGGGAAAGATAAGGCGCATCCGTCTCGATCAACAACCGTTCGAGCGGCAGAGCGGCGATGATCCGACGCCGGGCCTCTGCGTTCTTGTACGTTACCGGGCCGGTTACGCCGATGTAGAACCCAAGGGCTATCGCGCGCTGCGCGATCTCCAGGCTGCTGCTGAACGAGTGCAGCACGCCGGGGATGCCGGCCTCTGCGCGAGTCTCGACCCACGCTTCGAGAATGGCAATCAGGTCATCGGAGCAGGGACCCGATGCCGCGTCTCCCCGCTCGCGGCAGTGGAGGACGACCGGCTTGTTCAACTCTGCGGCCACTGCCAGTTGCTGGCGCAGGACATCCCGCTGGAGAGCCTGCTCATCCGGGTCTTGGACCCAGTAGTAATCCAGCCCGATCTCCCCGATGGCCTGCACCTTTGGCTGCTTTGCCAGCTCGCGCAGTACGTCGATGCTGCGGACGTCCTCCGGCTTGATCTCCGTTGGGTGAATGCCGACCGCTACGAAAACGGGCGGATACTCGCCGGCGATCTCGATGCAGCGGCGGCTCGACCGCAAGTCGAGTGCTGGCACCAGGATACGCTCGATGCCCGCATCGACGGCGCGTTGGATCACCGCCGCGCGGTCAGCATCAAAGGCTTCGGAATCCAGGTGACAATGCGTGTCGGTGAGCATCGGGGATCTGGGCAAATACACGGATCACATGGAAAGACACGGGGAAACACGAATTTCTCTGAAGGACTTCACCACGAACGGCACGAGGGTATACAAAGGGGTATTTGTATCTTCTCTGTGTGCTTTGCGGTCTCGCAACGTCGATGTCGACGTTGCGGCGGCACGAATTGTGTGTCCGCGTGGTGAATAAAACAATCCGTGTATTTGAGAATGTGGTCTCGTTCCCCGGATGGTCACCGGGGACTGGCGTACGTGGCGCCTTGGCGCCACTAATCGACCACCATGCCCCGCGGCTACGCCGCTTTCAACCCGGCGATCTTCAGCCCGTCTTGCAGGATCGCCTGCACCTTGTCCTCGTGGGTCGTCTCGCAATACACGCGCATGATGGGCTCGGTTCCGCTGAAGCGGATCAGCAGCCAGCCGCCGTCATCCAGCTTGAACTGGTAACCGTCCACAGTGACCAGCTCATTGACCTTCAGCCCGCCGATGGTCTGCGGCTTGGCAGACAGGATCTTCTGCTCGCGTACCTTGCGGTCGCCTTCGAAAGGCACGTCGATACGGTCATAGTAGTGCGCGCCCACCTTCTCGAACAGCATGTCGACCAGCTGCGACGGCTTCTTGCCGGTCTTCACCATGAAGTCCAGCATGTAGAGGCCCGCCAGGATTCCGTCGCGCTCGGGGACGTTGCCGCGGAAGGCATAGCCGCCGCTCTCTTCGCCACCGATCATGGCGTCCGTCTCGAGCATCTTGGGCGCCACGAACTTGAACCCCACGCCGGTCTCGTACACCGGCACGTTGTAGAGCTTGCCCAGCTTGTTGAGCATGGTCGTCGTGGAAAGCGTCTTGACGATAGCCCCGCGCTGTTTGCGCACTTCGAGCAGATAAAGCGCCAGCAAGCCATAGACGCGCAGCTGGTTGATGAACTCGCCATGCTCATCGCCCACGCCCAGCCGGTCGGCATCTCCGTCGGTCACGATCAGTACGTCCGCACGGTTCTTGACCGTGTCTTGCAGGCCCACGTCAATGTTCGGCTGGATCGGCTCGGGCCGCTTCATCTCGGGAAACGATGGGTTGCGATCCTTGTGGATCTCGATGACCCGGGTCGTTCCGCCTGCCAGCAGGTTGGCGAACCAGCCTCCGCCGTTGCCCCACATCGAATCGACCATGACCGTTAACCCTGCTTTGCGGATCGGCTCGATGTCGATCAGGTCCTTGAGATGCTCGATGTAGGCCGGCGCGGCGTCGAACATGGTGATGTGACCCACCGCGGTGGCCTTGTCGATGTCCTCGCGCTTAACAGCATCGACCGAGTCGGGAATGAGGCTCTCAATCTTTTTCAATCCATCGGGGTCGATCGCGCCGCCAAACTCGTTGCGCACCTTGAATCCGTTGTCGGTGGGCGGGTTGTGGGAGGCCGTGATGTTCAGACCCGCGCAAGCTTTGTGGTTTACGACCGAGAACGAGATGACCGGGGTGGGTGTGGCTTTGTCGGTCAGATGGACGGTGAAGCCGTTGCCAGCCAGCACCTCGGCTGCTGCCGCGGCAAAGAACTCACTGTCGAAGCGCTTATCGTAGCCCACGACGACCGTCTGGCCCTGCTTGCCATTCTCGAGCAGGTAAGAGGCGAAGCCCTGCGCGGCGCGGCGCACGTTATCAAACGTGTAGTCTTCTGCTATGACCCCGCGCCAACCGTCTGTACCGAATTTGATCTTGTAGGTCATCTCGCCTCCGTTGGTCCGTTTGCCGCCCGGTATTATAACGTGCCTGCCCGTAATTCCATTCTGAATCCGCTGCAATAGAAGCACATCCTCACCACCCGAGTCGCCGCGCCAGGGTCGTGAAGAACAGCCTCAGGTGGGTCAGCAACGCCGGGTTGGTTGCCTTCAGACGCGGGATATCGCTCGAGAAGCCGATCAGGAGTCCCATAAGGATCGTGTATCCCATGAGCACGACTCCGACGAACGTGTATGCGATGCGCCAGCCGGGGTGAGAGGCGGTCATCCGATTGCCAAGCCAGAAACCAAGGATGCTCAGGATCAGCAGTGTCGGCGCTGCATCCATGAAGTACCGCATGGTCGAGTAGAACAGGAGGAAGATGAGCAGCAATTCCAGCACGGCCAGTCCGGTAAGCGTGACGAGCAGCCAATCCAACAAGTGCTCAGGCGGCTCACCGGAGGCGAGCGTTGCGTTCAAGGCGGAGCCGGACCGGCCAGCGAGCCGGGCAAGCAGAACCGCCGGTACGATCAGTCCGAAAAGCAGGAACGGCGCCGCGTACATCACTCCGATAATGCGTTCGGCATTGTAGATGCCGTGAACCGCCTCATTGAAGCTCCTGACGTAATCGCCATTCCAGACTGGCCGGATGAAGGGAAACTGGCTGCTCACGTCTGGAGGATTGAGCATGTACAAATACGCATTCGGCCGCAGATAGATGGGGGAGAAAAGCACAGCGCGATATCGGTTCTGATCCAGCATCGTGAGCTCATACCGAAAACCGAACTCGAACACGGAGCCGAAGCGTGCATAGTTGTACCAGGCCAGCAACAGCGCCCCTGCCAGCAGCGGCACGGTAAACCACATTACCGTCGGCCAGGCTGCTCGGGGCCGCTTGAAACCGGACTGGCTCCAGCTCAACCAGAGGAGCACAGCGATCGCCAGGTAGAGAACGCACACCGCCAGCGTGGCGCGCGATCCGGCCGCACAGACCCAAGCCAGGGCCGCCAGTGCCAACCGCCAGTTGGACACGGATGGCCGGTCGAACGCGCTGATGACCAGATACAGGCCGCCCATGAGGAAGAACTGCCCGGCGGCGATCGCCGCTTCGTATATGCGCGGGCTTAGCAGCAGCCAGGGTGCCGGGTTTGCGAACGCCAGCAGGAGCATCCCACCCACGAGCGTCCAGGATGGAGTATCAGAGAAGAAATGCCGCCAGAGTCGCAATAGGATCAGCGAGGAGCAGGCGAACGCTCCGAGCAGCAAGGCGAAGGTCAGGGTCTGGTCTCCGACCACCACGGGGAGCACCGCCTTCAGCGGCGCCAGCAGGATCGAGGGGACGGGACCCCAGTACAGATACACCCTGCCGCGGTACATCGCCATATCCCAGATGGTGTCAGTCGCCTCTGGCACCAAACCCGGTATGCCTTTGCGGGCGTCTGGATCATACGGATTGGCCAGCGCAAGCAGGGCTGGATGAGGTGCCTCCTTCACGTAGAGGCGGCCCGACACGAGGGCCCGCGCCAGGCGGTCGTAGTAATCGGTTGAGACCGGCCACCGGCTCCATGTGCCGTCCGTCGCCATAAAAAGGTAGGCGATCAGAACGACCGCGCCCGCTGCAAGGAGGGCGGCGAAGTGCGGCCGGATGCCGCTGCCAGCCCGATGTAAGAGCACCCCGGCGAGCAATACCAGCCCGATCACGAGCAGCACGGCCCGCAACGCCGATGGCATTTGCTGGCCCGTCGCACTGGCAGGGAGAAGCGCTATGAGCAGGCTTGCAGCAGCGAGTGCTGGTAGTAGGAGCCGCTTCATCAGGTCGATTATAAGGGGGGCCGCACAAGCCGAAAGGGTATAATCCCGACTTGGCCTCTCCATATTTTGACTCCACGTACAGGTTGAGCAGACTGTCATGATCTATCTTGATTACGCCGCTACGACACCGGTGGATGCACGCGTCTCGGCAACGATGCAGCCGTATTTCGCTGAGACGTTCGGCAACCCTTCCTCCATTCATCGCTACGGGCAGCTTGCGGAAGCCGCGGTTGAATCGGCCCGTGAGACGGTCGTCTCGGTATTGGGCTGCGAACCGGGTGAGGTCGTTTTTACGTCCTGCGGCAGCGAATCCGACAACCTTGCGCTGCGCGGCGCGGCGTTGGCTGCCCGCGAGAAGACCGGCGCCAACTGGATCATCACCAGTCGCGCGGAGCACCACGCGGTCAGCAAGACTGCCGAGCAGTTGCAGAAGTACTACGGGTTCCAAGTCGAGTGGCTGGACCTGACGCCCGAAGGCATGGTCACAGCAGAAGCAGTCGAGAAAGCGGTTTGCGACAAGACGGCCCTCGTGTCGGTCATGTATGCCAACAACGAGATTGGCACTGTGAATCCGGTGGGCGAGATCGCAGCTGTCTGCCGAGCGCATGGGATCGCATTTCACACCGATGCTATACAGGCCGCAGCCTACCTGTCCGTGGATGTCAAGACCCTCGGCGCGGACGTGGTCGCGCTGGGCGGGCACAAGTTCTACGGTCCCAAGGGCGTGGGAGCCCTGTATATACGCCGGGGTTTGCGGGTCGTTCCATCGCAGACGGGCGGCGGGCAGGAGAACGGGCTGCGCGCCGGCACTCAGAACGTGCCCTACATCGTCGGCTTTGCCGAGGCGCTGCGGTGGACTCACGAGGAGCGGATGCAGCGAACGGAGCATGTGAAGCCGCTCCGGGATCGCATCATCGGCACCGTCCTCGAGACCATCCCCGACGCCCAGCTAACCGGGAGTCCCGAACATCGGCTGCCGAACCACGCCTCCTTCGTCTTCAAGGATGTGGACGGGAATTTGCTGCTGACCCTGCTCGACGCGGCGGGCTTCGCCTGCTCGTCCGGTTCAGCCTGTAAGACTGGCAACCCCGAGCCAAGCGAAGTGATGAGCGCCATCGGCCTTCCGCGTGAATGGGCCCTCGGATCGCTGCGAATCACGCTGGGGAACGGCAGCACGGCAGAGCAGGTCGAGCAATTCCTGGATGCGCTGCCCGGTCTTGTGGAGAAGGCGCGCGGATTGGGTAGAGGTTAGGTTTCTTGGACAGGGCTGACACGGATTTCACGAAGTTACACGGAAAACCACCGGAATATTGGAGGAACTGCATTTTCATGGGTTCCCTGCCTTGGATTGAAGACGTCAATTAGAGTTATTTATGAATTCCTTGAGACTTCGTGTCCTCCGTGCAATCCGTGTACTTAATTGGTGATCCGTGGACTGCTAATTCAGATGTCCAAAGTCGTTGTAGCAATGTCAGGAGGAGTGGACTCCTCTGTTGCCGCCGCTCTGCTGAAGTCGCAGGGCCATGACATCATCGGGATGATGCTGCGGCTCTGGTCGGAAGATGGCAGGGAGGATACCAACCGGTGCTGCACACCCGAAGCAGTATCTCTGGCGCGGCGTGTCGCCGCGAAGCTGGATATCCCGTTCTATGTCATCGACGCTAAGCAGGTCTTCCGCGACACGGTCGTGACATACTTCCTGGACGGATATGCCCGGGGTGAAACGCCCAACCCGTGTCTCGTGTGCAACCGCCAGATCCGCTGGACGTTCCTGCTCGAGCATGCTCTTGCCTTCGGCGCTGATGCAATGGCAACCGGGCACTATGCGCGTCTTGAGAAGCAGGCTGGCGGGACGATCCGCCTCCGGAGGGCGATTGACGCAGCCAAGGACCAATCCTACGTCCTACACGTGCTGGACCAGCAGAAGCTGGCACGAGCCATGTTCCCGGTGGGTGAGTACAGCAAGCCCGAGGTGCGCCGCATGGCGGAGTCGTTCGGCCTGCCAACGGCGCAGCGTCACGACAGCCAGGACCTGTGTTTCCTGGCGGGCGACGACTATCGCAACTTCATCCAGAGGCACGCGCCGGACATCCTGACGCCGGGGCCTATCCGAAACACAGAAGGAGCCGTGCTCGGTGAGCATTCGGGCCTCGCGAACTACACCATCGGGCAGCGGAAGGGAATTGTCATCGCATCCGGTGAGCCTCTCTACGTGTTGGGCAAGGACAGCACGGCGAACACCCTTCTCGTCGGCAGGCGCGAGCAGCTTGGATCGCAGGAACTGCTCGCAGATGAAATGAATTGGATCGGTGACCCGCCGGAAAGCCCGTTCCGCGCCGCGGTGAAGATACGCTATACTGCAAAGGAAGCGCCCGCGGTGGTGGAACTGCTCGAGGTTGGCCGCCGGGCACGCATCCGGTTCGATGCGCCGCAGCGCGATATCACCGCAGGGCAGGCGGCTGTATTCTACGACGGAGATATCGTCTTGGGCGGTGGCGTCATTCGTTCGCAGCATTCGTGAGGAGAAAGGGGCATGCCATGAAGTATCGCGTCGAGTCATTGATGTCTGCGCGGCTATTTTTATTCGCCCAGCACGTGCGTGATCGCATCTTCTTCGTCAGCAATCTCTCCGGGCATCTCAGCCTGTATTCCATGGACGAAGGCGGTTCGGTCCCCGAACCACTCCTGCCCCCGAACCTTGCGCTGCAAAACCCGGACCTGGTCGACGGTGAATCGTATTCTGCGTTCCCCCGCATCGGCCAGGTGCTCGTGATGCTCGACCGCGACGGTGATGAGAACTATCAGCCGATGCTGATCCCGTTCGAAGGAGGCTGGCCGGAGCCCGCCTTCAATGACTACTTCGCCAACTACCGCGTCCATCTGGCCTTGAGCGACAAGGAGACAAGCACGGTCTGCCTGGTCGCCGAGCGACGTGATGTGGCGGTCCTTGAAACCTACCGGGGGAACCTGGAGACGAACACGCTGGTGAAGATCGCCGATAGCGCCTGGGGCTTATATCCGGTGGGCTATGACAAGAACCACCGGCAGGCTCTCCTGGTGGAAGCTTACTCAACGGGCGATTGCACCCTATACCTGGAGCGGGACAATAAGCTGCAGGTCCTGTATGGAAAGCCGCTGCCGGAGCGTGCAGGCGGTGAAGCGGTGCCGCTGAACGGCATTGGCGCATCCGAGTTCGCGCCGGGGGGAGAGGCTGCCATCGTGGTCAGCTCGGTCTTCGAGGATACGTACAGCCTGGGCTACCTGGAATTCTCGAGACCCGGCGGGATGCAGCCGGTCAAGGTGACCGGGCTTGCGCACGAAGGCATGGGCGAGCTCACCAACCTCCAGCATCTCTACGACGATCATTATGCGCTCACCTACAATATCGATGGCTGCTCGTGGGTCTATGAAGCCGTATTCTCGGAAGAGAAGCTCCGGATGAAGTGCAAGCATGTGCTGGTGGGGCAAGAGCCGCTCGAAGGCGGCAAGATGGAGCACCTGGACTATGATGAGGACGGCGATATCTTCACCGTCACGTTCTCGACCGCCACCTCACCGACGCAGATCTATACCGTCGAAGGCAGGCACCGCGGCAGGTTGCGCCTGCACACGAACGAGAGAATACTCGGCATCCCGAAGGAGCATCTTTCTCCGGGAGAGGACGCGTCGTTCGTATCGCACGATGGGCTGCGCGTCTCGGCCCGGCTGTACCTGCCCGCGGAAAGCCTGGGCTATGAAGGCCCGCGGCCGGTGGTGTACTATATCCACGGCGGGCCGCAAGGGCAGGAGCGCCCCGATTTCGCCTGGTTCTCGATGCCGCTCATCCAGTACCTGACGCTGCGCGGCTTCGCCGTCTTCGTTCCGAACGTGCGCGGATCGACGGGCTACGGTCTCGCCTACACCAAGCATGTGGACCGCGACTGGGGCGGGCAGGACCGGCTCGACCATGTGCATGCCATGACGCAGGTGCTTCCCAACGACAAACGCATCGACGCGAACCGTGCCGCGGTTGTCGGCCGCTCGTATGGCGGCTACATGACCCTCATGCTATCGGGCTGCAACCCGGACCTCTGGTCGGCGTCCTGCGACATGTTCGGCCCATACGACCTCGTGAGCTTCTCGGACCGGATCCCGGTGACGTGGAAGCCGAGCTTCAAGATCACCATCGGCGATCCGGAAGTCCCGGCAGACTTGAAGCTGCTGCGTGACCGTTCCCCAAAGACGCATCTGCACAACATGCAGGCGCCTATGCTCGTTATTCAGGGCCGCAATGACCCGCGCGTCGTGGCGGCGGAGTCGGAAGACCTGGTACGGGAGCTCAAAGCGCAAGGCAAGCAGATCGAGCTCCTGATTTTCGAGAATGAAGGTCATGATGTCCTGAAGTACGATAACCGCGTTGCCTGCTACAACGCGATCACGGACTTCTTCGCGGCCCGCCTGAAACCGTGAAGGGGATGGCGCCGGAATGACCGCTCCAGCCTTCCTGCTCGGTCTGGTATATGCCTTGTTGCTCGGCTCGCTCTTCCATCTTTGGCGCGACGGCGGATTTGGCCGGCTCGTTCTCTACTTGTGTCTGAGCGTTGCCGGCGCGGCCGCCGGGCAATGGCTGGCTACCTGGCGAGGCTGGAGCCTGTACGCGCTCGGCCCGCTTGACGTCGGCTTGATGACCGCCGGGAGCGTCTTGTTTTTGCTGGTCGGATACTGGTTGGGCCTTGTCGAATTCGGCCGCGAGGCCTGAGGTATAATTCGGCGCTCGTCAGTTTCGAAGTGAGGAAATTCATTCATGGCTTTGCTTCAGTACTTGTCCGACCTGATCTTGCACCTTGACAAGCATATGGCTGCGATCATTTCGCAGTATGGCGCCTGGACCTACGCGATCCTGTTCGTGATCATCTTCATCGAGACCGGTGTCGTCATCTTCCCATTTCTCCCCGGCGACTCGCTGCTCTTCGCGGCCGGGACGTTCGCGGCACTCGGCGCGCTCAATATCTGGGTGCTGTGGGGTCTCCTCGCGCTGGCCGCCATCCTTGGGGATTCCGTGAATTACTTCATCGGCCACTTTCTGGGCGATCGCGCCTACAACACGAAGTGGATCAAGCGCGAGTACCTGGACCGCACACACGGCTTCTTTGACAAGTACGGCCGCAAGACCATCTTCCTGGCGCGCTTCGTCCCCATCGTGCGCACATTTGCGCCGTTCGTCGCCGGGATCGGGAATATGTCCTATCCGGCCTTCATCTCATACAACGTCTTCGGCGGCATTGCCTGGACCGGGTTATTCCTGTGGGCCGGCTACTTTTTCGGCAACATCCCATTCATCCGCGACCACTTCTCGCTGGTGGTGCTCGCCATCATCCTCATCTCCATTACGCCGATGATCTACGAAGCGGTCAAGGCGCGGCGGGAGAGCCGGCAGGCCAAGGCTGCCGCGGTCGAGACGCCGTAATCTCTGCTGCCTTGAAGCGGCTCCCGGCTTTCTTATGCCGGATCACTGGCGTGCTGCGGGCTGAATGAGACGCTGGGCAACTCTCTTCGCACTCTTCATCATCCTGATCGTGGTGCTGGCCGATTCGGACCGGCTCGGCGTGCTCTCTCGTGTATATGAATTTCCATACGGGGACAAAGCCGGCCACTTCCTGCTGTTTGGCGTGTTGAGTCTGCTGGTCAACCTGGCGGTGTTCGAAGCATGGCCTGACCGCGGCTTCAACACCCTCGCAGTCAGGGCGAGCGCGATCCTCGCCGTCTTGATCGGCCTCGAAGAACTTTCACAGCGTTGGTTTCCCGGTCGCACGTCCAGCGTTGCCGACCTAGTGGCCAGTTATGCAGGTGTGGCGATCTTCGCATCGCTCGCGGTACAGATCGAAAGGCGCAAGCGCAATCAAGACGCCCCGCCGGTTAATTCTTGACCCGGCGAGGTGTTCTTTTGCCTCTCTACCCTCTCCTGTCTCAACGGCGGTAGGGCTTCTGTTGGCGATTCTTATCTCCGCCTATCTCCGTTCATCTCCGGTAGTTGTTTCTCGTCTACAGTAGTCTACGGATACACGCGCTTGATCGTCCGCGGGAAGGGGATCGCCTCCCGGACATGCTCTATGCCGCACAACCATGCGGTCACGCGCTCGACGCCCATGCCGAAGCCCGAGTGCGGCACGGAGCCGTATTTGCGCAGCTCCAGGTACCACCGGAACGCATCCTCCGGCAGGTTCTGCTCGTGGATGCGCCTCAGCAGCAGGTCGTGGTCGCTGATGCGCTCCGAGCCGCCGCAGATCTCGCCGTAGCCTTCCGGCGCCAGCAGGTCCACCGACTTGCAGACCTCCGGCCTGCCCGGCCACGGCTCCATGTAAAAAGCCTTTACTGCCGTGGGATAGCCGTAGACAAAGAGCGGCTTTTCATAGCGGTTGGTCAGCTCCGTCTCGTGGGGCGCGCCGAAATCCATGCCCCATTCGAACTTTAGCAGTTCCTTGCGCTCCGGATCTGTCTCCTTCTCGTACAGCTCGATCAACAGCTTGGCCGCCTCATCATAGGAGATGCGGGGGAAGGGCGCCGTCATGTTCTGGAGCTTGGAGACATCACGACCGAGCGATTTCAACTCGGCAGCGCAGTCGCGCAGAACGGTCTCCACGATGTACTGGATCAATCCTTCTTCCACTTCCATCAGACAGTCCAGGTCGCAGAACGCCATCTCCGGTTCGAGCATCCAAAACTCGGTCAGGTGACGGCGTGTCTTGGACTTCTCGGCGCGGAAGGTCGGGCCGAAGCAGTAGACTTTGCCGAACGAGAAGATATTGGCCTCGTTGTAGAGCTGCCCGGTCTGCGCCAGGTAGGCAAACCCCTCATCGAAGTAGGGTGTCTCGAAGAGCGTGGTGGTTCCCTCTGCGGCAGCGGGTGTCAGGATCGGCGTATCGAGGTTGAAGAAGCCGTGGCTGTCGAGGAACTCCCGCACCGCGGACATTACGCGCACGCGCACACGCAGGATGGCCCATTGACTCGGCATCCGGATCCACAGATGGCGATGGTCCAGCGCAAAATCCACCCCGTGGTCTTTCAGGGCCATGGGGTAGTCCGGCTCGGCGGTCTGGACGATCTCCACCTCCTTGATGCCGATCTCGAAGCCGCCGGGGATACCCGGGGCACGCTTGTCCTCGCGCACCGTCCCGGTGATCTTCACTGAGGACTCTTGCGGCAGCCGCATGACCTGGTCGAACAGTTTCTCGTCCAAGTCGCCCTTGAAGGCCACACACTGGACATACCCGGTTCCATCCCGGACCAGCAGGAAGCACAGCTTGCCCTTGTCCGTCCGGTTGTAAACCCAGCCTTGTATGCGGACCTGCTGACCCACGTGATTTGCGATGTCGGCGACAGTTGTGTTTTGCATGCTCACTCCAGTGAGGTGCGAGGTACTAGGTGCGAGGCACCAGGTGCGAAGCTCTGTGTGCGAGGTGCGGGGTTACTCGGCCACCTTGATGTGCAATTCTTTGAGCTGTTTCGGCTCGACAGCCGACGGCGCGTCGGCCATCACATCCCGGCCCGTCTGGTTTTTGGGGAAGGCGATGACCTCGCGGATGTTCGGCTCGTCCGCCAGTAGCATCACGAGCCGGTCGATGCCGGGCGCCATACCGCCGTGCGGCGGAGCGCCGTACTCGAACGCCTCCAGCATGTGCCCGAACTTGTGCTCGATCTCTTCCTTGCTCAGGCCCAGCAGTTCGAATACCTTGAACTGGATGTCGCTGCGGTGGATGCGGATCGATCCGGAAGCCAGTTCGTAGCCGTTGCAGACCATATCATAGGCGTCGGAAAGGATCTCCGCTGGGTCCGTATCGAATTTGGCCAGGTCTTCCATGCGCGGCATGGTGAATGGATGATGCTCGGCGTCCCACTTTTTCTCTTCCTCGTTCCAAGCGAACATCGGGAAGTCGATGATCCACGCGAACGCCATCACGTCGTTATCCACCAACTCAAGCTTATCACGGAAGTACAGGCGCAAGCCTCCGAGCGTCTTGTTCACAACCGTTCGTTCATCGGCGGCGAAGAGCAGCAGGTCGCCCGGCTTCGCGCCGGTCTGCGAGCGCAGCGCGTCGATCTCGCCGGGCGTGATGAACTTGGCGCCGCTCCCCTTCGGCGTGTCGCCGGTGAGCCCGAGTGAGACCAGGCCTTTCGCGCCAAATGTCTTTGCCAGCTCGGTCAGCTCGTCCAGCTCCCGGCGGGAGTAATCGACGCATCCCGGCACCACGATGCACTTGACCATGCCGCCCGCATCCAGTGTGGACCTGAAGACGCGGAACTCGCTCCTGGAGAAGACCGGTCCTACATTGTGCAGCTCCATTCCGAACCGCAGGTCGGGCTTATCAGAGCCGTAGCGATCGACCGCCTCATGATGTGCCAGCTTCGGCCATGGCGTGGATCGGATGCGCTTATGCGGGGCAACGGCGGGGAGCATGGCGTTGTAGAGGTCCTCCACCAGGGCGAGCACATCGTCCCGCTGCACGAAGGACATCTCCAGGTCGAGCTGGGTGAACTCGGGTTGGCGGTCGCCGCGCAGGTCCTCGTCACGGAAGCATCGGGCGATCTGGAAATAGCGGTCCATCCCCGCCACCATCAGGAGTTGCTTGAGCTGCTGCGGAGATTGGGGCAGAGCATAGAACTGTCCCGGATAAATGCGCGAGGGCACGAGGTAATCGCGGGCGCCTTCCGGTGTCGCCTTGAACAGGATCGGCGTCTCGATCTCGAGGAAGCCCCGCTGGTCCAGATAGTCGCGCATGAACTTGACGACACGGTGCCGGAGCTCGATGTTGCGCGTCATCCGCTCGCGCCGCAGGTCCAGATAGCGATATTTGAGGCGGGTGTTGTCGTCGACGGCCTGTTCTTCCCCGCTGACCATGAAGGGCAGTGTGCGCGACGGGTTGAGCACCTTTACGCTGGATGCTGCCACCTCGATCTCGCCGGTGGCAAGATTCGGGTTCTCCATGCCGGTCGGGCGGCGCTCGACCATGCCCGTGATCTGCAGCACCCACTCAAAGCGGATATCGGATACAAGCTCGAGGGTTTCCTTTGACAGCTCAGGGCGGATCGCCACCTGCACAATGCCGTACCGGTCGCGCAGATCAAGGAAGACCAATCCACCATGATCGCGCCGGCGGTGCACCCAGCCTGCCAGCGTCACTTCCCGGCCCGCGTGCTCCGCCCGCAGCTCCCCGCATGTATGAGTCCTGTACATCGTCTGCCTCCTTGCGTATCGCCATCCTCCAGGGCAGTGACTGGTGTGGCGAGTCTTGGACAAAAATAATCGCCCTTCGCTATTGCGTTGGGCGATTGGTTTCACCTGGAACCTGAGCTTCAACTCGCAGAGCTTCGCCCAACGGCAGCCTGAGCGTCGTTATTATTGTTCGCATTAGCGTCCTTAGCGAAGCGGAGTGTCGGGCTCATTCGTCCGAGATTATAGCATATTCGGTGTGATGTCGCGATTCACAGCCCTTTGCCAGCGCCCAAACCTTGCATTCGCGAAAGGATTGCAATATGAAGGCAACATTAACCCAAATGGGGGAGGGTTGCCGCGTAACTCCAGCCTGTATACTGAGTTAGATTTTTCACAACCACCCTCAACCCCATAAAGGAGACCCGCCATGAGACTTCGCTCATTCTTCCTGCTGGGCATGGTCATCGCGCTGTTATTCGCACTTGCACTTCTTCTCGGACCCGATACGATCCTAAAGTTCTTCGGCTTCACGACAGGCAAGACCGAGGTGCTGCTTGCCAAGACCATCGGTGCCGGATTGATCGGCGTCGGCTTGCTGTGCTGGTTTGCCAAGGATTTCACCGATCCCGCGGCCGTCCAGGGCGTGAACCTGTCCTTGTTTGTCGCTGCGGCTGTTGCCTTTGTGGTCGCGCTGTTGGGTATCCTCTCCCAGACCACGCGGTCCGCGAGTGCGTGGCTCATCGTCGTGCTGTTCCTGGCCTTTGCGCTCGGTTTTGCATATTTCCAATTCATCGGCCCCCGCGAGTAGTCCGCTAGTTCTCTCTTGCCAATAGACGCCGTGTCTCGGCGTCTATTTGTTTACAGGGCTTTCAAACTGCTCGTTGACTCGGAATGCCTTACGAAACCGTCACCATCGCCGATCTATCCCCTCCCGTCCTCCCTCAAATGTCGGGCGATGGCCCTGTCCGCGGCATTACGTAACTGACATTCGGGAGAGGTGCCGAGTGCGGTGGGGATTCTGTTTGGTGATCTAAGCTAGCACTTCGTCGCTGGCCCTATCGAGCTTCCCAACCTCTTCATCGGAGAGCTCCCAGCCGAGGGCACCGGCGTTCTGCACGGCCTGGTCCGAGTTCTTGGCGCCCGGTATCGGCATGGCGCCTTTGCGCATGACCCAATTGAGTGCCACCTGGCCGTTCGACTTGCCGCCATGATCCTGACCGATCTCGGTCATCACCCGAAGCAGCGGAGCGATCCGTGTAAGCAGTCGGTTGTAGCGGAATCCCCGGCTGCCGGGAGGTGGATTGTGCGGTCCGTACTTGCCTGTCAGCAGGCCCATTTCGAGGGGCGAGTACGCGATCATGCGAATACCCAACTCGGTGCAGCGTGCCAGCAGCCCGTTCTTCTCTACCCTGCGGTTTAGCAGGCTGTAATGCACCTGGTTGGATGCCAGCGGAATATTGTGACGGGCCAACGTTGAGTACGCTCGCAGCATGAAGGCCTGCTTGAAGTTCGAAACCCCTATGGTTCGCGCCAGCCCTTCCTTTGCGCACAGCGCCAGGCCCTCCATCATCCGCTCCACGCTGAGCAGTGGTGTTGGCCAATGGATCTGGTAAAGCGCCACCGATTCGATCCGGAGGCGGCTCAGGCTTGCCTTTAACGCCGATACGAACGAGCCGGCGTTTAGCCGCCACGGCATGGGGAAAAACTTGGTCGCCACCAGAACCGGCTGTTCGGTTTCGTGCAGGAACTGCCCCAACAGGCGCTCGGATCGCCCCCCGCCATAGACTTCCGCCGTATCGATGAAGGTGATGCCCTCCGAGATGGAGTGCTGGAATGCAGCCCGGCAATCCGCCTCGTTGTGCGTCTGCCCATACTGCCACATCACACGGTCCCCCCATGCCCACGCCCCCAACCCCATCTGGATGGCGTGCAAAAAGCGGGTCTCATTGCTGACGGCAGTGTTCATGGCTCCTACCCGGTGTTCGCACCATTGTATCGCGTAACATCTTGCCGGGCTTGCCTGTTTTGGGATAAAATCGGTGTAACTAATTCTCGATTTGTTGGAACTAATGGACCGCAAGGCCCCGCTTCGGGCAGCAGGTGGGCAGCTCGACATAGTGAGGCTTGGCGCTCCCTGAGTTCCAGGGAGGCTCCCGTGGCAACACCAAAAGATGTGCGCGCGCCAGAGTCGCCCGCGCAGCTTGCCGAACGGCTCGGCCTGAGGTTCGGCAATTTGTCCTTGCTCACCCGCGCCATGACCCATCGTTCGTACCTGAACGAGAATGCCAGCGCAGTGGAAGATAACGAGCGGCTGGAATTCCTGGGCGACGCGGTGCTCGATTTCGTCGTCGGCGCCTGGGTTTATAACCACTGCCCCGAGATGGCGGAGGGTGACCTGACGCGGATGCGCTCGGCGCTGGTGCGCAACGAGCAACTGGCTGAGTTCGCACGCCAGCTCGACGTCGGGCAGGCGATGCGCATGGGGCGTGGGGAGGCCGCCTCCGGCGGGCGGGATCGTGATAACCTGCTAGGTTCCACCTTCGAAGCCCTGATCGGCGCAATTTACCTCGACAGCGGCCTGGAGGCGGTCGACGCCTTCGTGGAACCGCTGCTCGGCGGCGTCCGCGAGAGGGTCATCATGCGCGCCGAGATCTACGACCCGAAGAGCCGCTTCCAGGAGTGGGCCCAATCGGAGCGGCTGGGGACTCCGAGATACGTCACGGTCAATTCCAGCGGGCCCGATCACGCCAAGATCTTCGAGGTCGAAGTCCGGATCAAGGAAGAGACCTACGGTCGGGGAGCGGGGCCGAGCAAGCAGATCGCCGCGCAGGTGGCTGCACAGACGGCCCTGGAATCGTTACGAATCCTTTAGCTAGGAATCGCTCGCTTGCGTGTAGCCATACGCAACGCCAAATCCCAGGAATAGCAACGCTAAATGCCTCTTCGCTTGAAATCTCTGGAATTGCACGGTTATAAGACGTTTGCCACGCGCATCGGCTTTGAATTTGCAGGCGGCATTACCGCCATTGTAGGGCCGAACGGCTCCGGCAAATCAAACATCGCAGATGCCCTCCGCTGGGTCTTGGGGGAGCAATCGTACACCCTGCTGCGCGGCAAGAAGACCGAGGATATGATCTTCTCGGGCTCTGAGCACCGCGCCCGGGCTGGCATGGCATCGGCGGAGATCGTGTTCGACAACAGCACCAGTTGGCTACCGGTGGATTTTGCTGAGGTGGCGGTGACGCGTCGCGCCTACCGCGATGGTCACAACGAATACCTGTTGAACGGGCAGCAGGTACGCCTACGCGACATGAATGAGCTGCTGGCTGCCACGGGCCTCTCGGAGCGAACCTACACGATCCTCGGGCAGGGCCTCGTGGATGCCTCGCTGGCGCTCAAAGCAGACGAGCGGCGGCGGCTCTTCGAAGAGGCCGCCGGCGTGGGGCTTTACCGTGTGCGGCGTGAGGAGGCGCTCAAGAGGCTGGATAACACCGGGCACAACCTGGAACGGGTCCAGGACATCATGGCCGAGGTCGCCCCGCGCCTGAAGAGTCTGGAGCGGCAGGCGAAGCGTGCCAACGAGTATGGGAGCGCCCAGGCCGATCTCCGAGCCGTGCTGCGCGAGTGGTATGGTTTTCACTGGCACTCGGCGGAGGAGGAGCTCGAGAAAGCGCGCCAGAGATCTGCACAAGAAGATCTCAAAGTGGCGGAGGCGCGTGAGATTCATCGGGGGGCGCAGGAAGAATATGGACAGTTCCGCGAGCGATTGAACGCGCTGCGGACCAGGCTGGGCGGCTGGCAGCGCGAGCTCTCAGATCTGCACACGCGCCGGGAATCGGTCAGCCTGGAAATCGCGGTCCTGGACGAGCGCAGGCGTTCACAAGCAGCCTTGCTGGCGGGCCTGCTGGGCGAACAGCAATCTGCCGCTGCGGATGGTGATCTGGCCCGCCAGCGTTTTGCCGAGTTGGAGCAGGAGGCGGGCCGGCTCCAGACAGACCTCGACGAAGCCCGGCTCAATTTGCAGGCTGCGCAGCAATCGCTTCAAGCGCGCCAGTCGGAGAGGGGATCCATAGAGAACGAGCTGCAGGCTGCGCGCAGCTCGATGGACACGCTGCAGACCATGCGTGCGGAGACGCAGGCACGCCACGACGAGCTCACAGGGCGGCTCGAATCCCTGCGGCAGAAATTCGAAGCGGGGCGCTCCACGGTCGATTCCGTTGAGTCTGAGCTGAAGCAGGCGGAGGGCATCCACGCGGAGGCAGCCCAGAAGCGCCAGGATGCAGAAGCGGAGATCCAGGCGGCCGCCGCCAAGCTGGATGATATGCAAATCCTGGCGCGGCAGCTGGACGAGCGGCGGACCCGGCTTGTGGATGAGCGGGTGAATGCACAGGCCCAGCAGTCTCGCTGGCAGGCGCAGTTGCAGGTGCTCAAAGAAGCCGAGGAATCCCTAGCAGGCTATGCCGACGGAGCCCGCTTCCTGCTGGACGCCGTGCGCCAATCGCGCTTGCGTGCCAAAGGCGCCCTCAGCGCCGCGCTGGATGTTCCACCCGAATTGGAGACGGCGATCGGCGCCGCCCTTGGGGATATCCTGGATGCGGTCCTGCTGGATGAAGACCAGGTGGAAAACGCCCTGCGCCTTCTGGAGGGCGATGAGGCCGGACGTGCTGCGCTGCTCACGCCGAATGGGCATTCCAAACAGCCTATGGAGCCTCCGGCCGATGCGGATGTGCTCGGTTCGGCTGCCGCGCTCATCCGGTCCAGCCCGGAAATGCGCGCGGCCGTCGATTGGGTGCTCGGCGATACGCTGATCGTTCGCAACCGCGCCGCCGCGCGCCGTTTCATCGGAAAGGTTCCCGCGCACGGGCGGCTCGTTACCTTGCGCGGCGAGGTGTTCCGCGGAGATGGCATCATCATCGCGGGTCGTTCAGCCGCGCCCTCCACGCTCAGCCGCCCCCGGCAAATGCGCGAGCTCGGCGAGTCGCTGGCAGATCTCGCCGTGCGCCTGGAGCATCTGCACAGGTCCATCGAGTCGTCGGCGGGCGAGTTGCGTATGGCGCAGCAGGAGCAGGCCGCGCGCGAGCAGGACCTGCGCGACATACGGACAAGCGCGGATCAGGCTATCGCCGCCGAGCAGAAAGCCGCACTCGACCTTGAGAACGTGCGGCGGCAGTTCGAGTGGCGCAAGAGCCAGCGCGCCGAGCTGCACCGCGAGATGTCCGAGGCGGAAGAGGAGCGCGAGCGCATGGCTGCCCAGGTCCGCGAGGCCGCCGAAAAGGCCCTGCGTGCCCAAGATGAGATCCGCTCTGCATCTGGAAGGCTCGCGGCCCTGACGTTAAGCGAGGGGCAGGAATCAGTTTCACACTGGAATACTCGTTTGGCCGTCATCGAGGAGGGCCTGAGCAGCGTGCAGGCACGAAAGTTGGAGCGTCAGCAAACGGTTGAGCGGTATGCCTCGCAGGCGCTGGAGGCGCGGGCGCGGCTTCAGGAGACTGAGAGTTCCCTCGCGCGGCTTGACGAGGAGCAAGCCGCGCTGCGTGAGCGCCAGAACGAGGTCAACCAACAGATCGAAGAGCTCCGCTCACAGATGCAGCCGACCGAAACGGACCTGGAAAAGGCGGAGCAGGAAGAGAACCGCCTTCAGCAAGTCGAGGCCGGGGCGCAGAATGACCTCTCCGATGCGGAACACGCCTCCAGCCAGTCTGAGATCGAAGTTGTGCGGCGGCAGGAAGCCCTGGATTCGCTGCGCGACCGGATGATCGATGACTTCACGCTCGTGTCATCGGAGCCGGTCAGCGAAGAGGAAGGCCCCTCCGCGCCGCCTCTGGATCAACTGGTAGCCGAGCTGCCCGTCATGGCAGAGTGCCCGCCGGACCTGGAGAGCCGCGTGACGCATCAGCGCAACCGGCTCCGCAGGCTGGGTCCGGTCAACCCGGAGGCCCGTGCGGAGTATGAGAGCGAATCGCAGCGTTACGAGTTCATGACCGGCCAGGTGCAGGATCTGCACGCGGCCGAGGCCGATCTCCGCCGGGTGATCGATGAGCTCGACGAGCTGACGCGGCGGGAATTTTCCCGCACCTTCGAGGCGGTGGATCGCCAGTTCCGGGCGATCTTTACCCGGCTGTTCGGCGGTGGTTCCGCCAGCCTCTCGTTGACCGATCCTGACAACTTAGTCGAGACCGGCATTGAGATCGATGCCCGCCTGCCTGGCCGCAGGTCTCAGGGGCTGTCTCTCCTCTCAGGCGGCGAACGAAGCCTGACGGCCATCGCCCTCGTATTTGCCCTCCTCAAGGTTTCCCCGACGCCTGTCTGTGTCATGGACGAAGTGGATGCCATGCTCGATGAGGCCAATGTCGGCCGCTTCCGTGATCTGCTGAGCGACCTGAGCAAGGACACGCAGTTCATCGTCATAACCCACAACCGCAATACGGTGCAGGCTGCCGATGTGATCTACGGCGTGACGATGGGCCGCGACTCTACGAGCCAGATCATCAGCCTTAGGCTGGACCAGGTAAGCGAGGAGATGCTCGGACAGGCAAGCCCCGCTCCCTAGGCGGATCAAAAAAGAGACACCGCTGGCAGATCGATCTGCCAGCGGTGTTTTTGCTGTGAGTTAGCAGAGATGGTTTACTGCGGGACGGCGGGTGCAGCCGGGTCTGTCGGCACAACGTTCTGCCAGTTGTTGAAGATCACGACCTTGTATTGGTCGCGGAGCTTCTTCAGCCAATCGTTGAAGGCGTCTTGCTTCGCCTGGTCGTAGGCAGTGGCATCCATCGGGATATTGGCGTGGGCCAGTACCTGGATGATGTGATAACCGTAGGTGGTCTTCACGGGCTGACTGATCTCGCCGACCTTCTGGGAAAAAGCTGCCTGTTCGAATTCCGCCACCATGGCGCCCTTTGCAAACCAGCCCAGGTCTCCGCCTTTGTCCTTGTTGGATGTGTCGGTGGATACCTCCGCCGCGACCTTGGCGAAGTCTTCGCCGTTCACCAGCCGCTGCCGCACAGCCTTGGCTGTGGCCTCATCCGCCACAAGAATGTGGCGTGCCCATATCTCTTCCTGTGTACTGGGTGTGTTCGCGGTAATAATATCGAACAGCTTCTGGCGCAGGATCTCGTTGGCGTATAGCTCGCGGACCTCTGCCTCGGTCATGCCGAGAGCCACCAGCTTGTCCACGCCATTCTTATAAACGGTCTGGAAACCTTGAAGTGTATATGGGGTGGCGGTTGGCAGCGGAGTAGATGTTGCGGCGGGCGTGGTCGTGACTTCTGTCGTGGCAGTGGCGGCCGTTGTGGCCGTCGCAGCCGGGGTCTGGGTCGCTGTCGGCTCGGGCGAGCCGGTCGCATTCGGTGAGCCTGTCACGGCCGGCGAAGCAGTTGCCGCAGCGGCCCTGGTCGCGGTTGCCGCGATCGTCGGGCTGGGTGTGGCGGACGGCGCGGCAGTGCCGGTCAGCTCCGCCGCGCTCAGGGTTGGCGTCAGTGTCACGAGCTTTAGGGTCTCTGCCGAGTAGGTCGGTGAGCTGACCGCGGTCGGCGTGATCGTCGGTGTCGGGCTCCCGTTGGGATAGTACTGGTAGGATGCCTGGATCTGATCCTCGACCTCTTTGGAGCTGGCGGTGATGCCGCGCTTGGCGGCCTCCTGCCGGATCAGTTCCTCGTCGATCAACTGGTTCAGCACGGTTTCGCCGAGCGTCGTCGGGTCATTCAATTGCGAGTCGATCTGCTGTATCTGCGACGTCAGGTCCATGCCGAAGTACTGCGCGTATTGCTCATACAGGCTCACGTTGTTGATCAGCCGTGTGCGTTCCATGCGGACGCGCGCCTGCCAGTAGCTGAGGGAGATGCCGGTGCCGCCCACTGTGGCGACCGGGCGGCGCGGCTGCAGGTAATGCTCGTCCACGTAGCCGTAGACAACCAGGCCGAGGGCGATCACAAGGATGCCGATGAAGCTGAAAAGGATAATACGCGTCTGCACTCGCTCCCGCTCGAGGCGTGCCTGGTGCTTTCGTGTGTGCAGAACTGGCTTTTTCTCTGGCTGATTTGCCATGATTTGTTTCCTGTATGAGATCGTCGGTCACGCCAGCGCGGCGCGGCCCGATCCAGTGCGGGGTTAGCGCCCGCCTTCTTCCCACCGTCCGCCGGTATAGGGGAGAAGCGCAATATGCCGGGCGCGCTTGATCGCGCCAGCCAGGACGCGCTGGTGCCGCGCACAGGTTCCGGTCTGCCGACGAGGTCGTATCTTGCCCTCATCCGTTACAAACCGCCGGAGCATGTCCGCCTTCTTGTAATCAATGCTCACGCTCTTATCGGCGCAGAACTGGCAGGTCTTGGGTCGTGCGAAGTAACGGCGCTCGCCACCGCCGCCACCGCTCGTCCCCGTGGACTCGCCAGCTGATTCGTTTGTTCGTTCTACAGCCATGTTTCACTCCATTACGTTCTGCGGAGGCACAGTATGCCTCCGTCCTCAGTTAGAACGGGAACTCGTCCTCGGGAGCCGCTGGCTCGCCTTCTGTGCTCAGGGATTGTTCCTCCCCGGCATGGTTGGCATCGCGCCGGTCGCCGAGCATCATCATCTCGTTGGCTACGATCTCGATGCTGGTGTGCTTCTGCCCTTCCTTATCGTCCCAGCGCCGCGTCTGCAGCCGTCCTTCCACGTACACTTGCTGTCCCTTGGCCAGATACTGCTTGCAGATCTCGGCCAGGTTTCCCCAGGCGACCACGTTGAACCATTCCGTCTCCGCGTGCCGTTCGCCGTCCGCGCTGTTCCAGGAACGGCTGACGGCCACGGTGAACGTGGTAACAGGCCTGCCCGATGGCGTATAGCGCATCTCGGGGTCCTTCCCTAGATGGCCGATGATCATCACTTTGTTGAGCCCTCGACTCATGGCGTTCTCCTTTATCTCGCTTGATCTGTACTTGGATAAAACCCAGCCCTGTCCCGAGGCAGACAAGACCGGGGCTTACGGGGTGCCGTTCGACCGACTCCATGCAGCCCACTCATGGCTACATTGGCACGGTCCGGCGGTCGGCGTCGGGTCAGGCCACGAGCGTGAGCATGTGGCGCATGACCGTCTCGGTATAGCGCAGGTTCTGTTCCAATCCCGCGGTGGTCTTGGTGTCGAGCGACAGGTTGAACAGCACGTAATTGCTCTCGCGCTGCTTGCGGATCGGGTATGCAAGCCTGCGCTTGCCCCAGATATCCACTTTGTCCACGCTGCCGCCTGCTTCCGCCACCCAACCTTTGACGCGTTCGAGCACGCCGTTGAAAGCGGCCTCGTCCAGGTCAGGCTGGATCAAACAGACTAATTCATATTTGCGCATGGGGATGCCTCCTTTCCATGGGTTTGCTCCGGTGTCAGGCCGTTGGCCGGCCCGGAGTGGAAAGGCACGTATATGACGCACCTTACGAACAACGGGCAGAAGTTTACCACGGAATCCGGGATTTCGCGGCGAACTCTGCGCCGTACTATCGAACATAGATGGGATTGCTGAAGATCCAGCCTCGGCGCAGCCCCCGGTAGCGGCGATAGACCTCGATGCGGTACGCCCCCGGCTCCTCCGCAATGTGGGTGAGAGCGTACGCCCTCTTCATCTTCCGGATCACTATTCCGTTGTGCACCAGGCGGATCTCGGCCTCCGCTGGGACGTGCGCCTGGAGGGTCACTCCGCCGCGGGCCGGGATCTCATCTCCCATTATGACGGACGCTGCCCGGCCCGTTCCGATGAACCGGAAACCCTGGGTCGAAAGGGGCAGGTCGTAGCCGACGAAGCAGTGACCCGCCGCCAAGGCTTCGTACACCAGCCGCCGGTCGGTTTCCACTTCGCCGCTCAATTCCCGGGGGATCAGGGTGTGGGTGTTGATGGCATGAAAGTGAAAGTCGTATGGATAGATCACCCGGTGCACCGGTCCCATGTGTAGGTGCAGAGCGTGTGCATCGGATCCGCCTATGGCTACCACCCGGTCGCGCCGCATCAGCTCGTCCCATTTCTGCACCGTGAACGGCATGGGTCCATGCGCCACCAGCGACGGACAGAAGGCATACAGGGCTCCGTGCAGTTTGGTCGGGATCAGTGTCTTCAGCTCGCTCAGCCCATTCCACAGCTCGATGCCCGTATAGCCTGTCACCGACCAATCCTCCCAGCTAATGTCGTGTTCCCCGAAGGCGGGAGCGGCGGGATCGCGGGGGTGGGCGATGAAAGACAACCCGCCGGCTTCCCGCGTGGCCCGTATGAGCGTCGCCGGGTCGTCTGCCAGCGTGGCAGCTTCGTGGTCCAAGCCCAGGACCAGCAGGTGGTTCTTCTGTGGTTCGCGGTCCTGGTCGTGTACTTCCTCGCCGACCAGCATCAGGACCTTGTGCTTGCCGCTGCCCGCGTAGCCCTCCACGCGGCGTACCAGCACGTTGTGGTCCGTAACAATGACCGCGTCGAGGCCGCAGCGCAGGGCGGCCGCGGCAATGTCCTCGTGTGTGCCGGTCCCGTCCGAATAGCGCGTGTGCATGTGGATGTTGACGACGATCTCGGTGGTCGTGGGAGGCGTGTAGATCATGGGCGGGTGGTGGAAGGCACTGTGGCGCAGGATTGCGGCCCGGTGCGGCTGAGGAAAGCCGGACCGGGGGAGCTTGGTTGACGACTGTTCCGTAACACAGGTATAATTCGACCGCTAATTTTCAGGAGGCACATTCATGATCAAGTTTCTGGATATCGCGCTGATTATAGTCAGCGTTGGGCTGATCCTCAGCGTGATTTTACAGAGCAAGGGCGCCGGTCTGGGGGGCCTGACCGGCTCGGACGCAAGCAGCGTGTTCACAGCACGCCGCGGCATCGAGCGCGTCTTGTTCTGGGTCACCATTGTACTGAGCGCGTTATTCTTCATCCTTGCAATTACCATTATCATCGTCGGAGTCTGACCGCACAGCCGGGAGGGCTGGCGCTTTGGGCCGGCCTCAGAGGGGATTGGCACATGGCTTTGTGTTTCCATTGCGGCGCTCGACTGGTCACGATTAGATCTATTCACGTGTTATGAAAAGATTACGCTGGCAGATCCTGGTGGTGCTCACTACGGTGATCATCGTGGCTGTGCTTTTACTAACCCAGCAGCCCGTGGTCTCCACCAATGTCACGCAGCCGGCCACCGGCGGCGTCTACACGGAAGGGCTGGCCGGCAGCTTGGGGCGGCTGAACCCGTTGCTCGACTGGAACAACCCTGCTGACCGCGATGTGGACCGCCTGATCTTTAGCGGGCTCGTCAAGTTCAATTCCCGCGGGCTTCCCCAGGCCGATCTTGCCGATTGGGGAACCTCCACTGACGGAAGTATCTACAACTTCAGCATCCGACCGGATGCCGTATGGCACGACGGCGCTCCGGTGACCAGTGACGACGTGATCTTCACGATCGACCTCATCAAATCCAGCTCGCTGTTCCCCGAGGACGTTAAGCAGCTCTGGAAACAGATCGAAGTCAAGCGGCTGAACGACAAGAACTTGAAGCTGACGCTGCCCGAGCCGTTTGCGCCGTTCCTGGACTACGTCACCTTCGGCATACTGCCCAAGCACCTCCTGGGCTCCACGCCGCCCAATCAACTTGCTAGTGCGCCCTTCAATATCAACCCCGTAGGCAGCGGTCCGTACAAGTTCGATCACCTCTTGGTTGATTCGGGGCGGATCACCGGCGTCGTGCTCACGCTCAACGACAAATTCTACGGGCAGAAACCGTATATCCAGCAGGTGGTGTTCCGCTACTACCCCAACACAAAGTCCGCCTACGACGCATTCCAGGAAGGGGAAGTACTGGGCGTCAGCGAGCTCACTCAGGATATCCTGCCGCAGGGCTTGGCGGATCCGAACCTCTCGGTCTACACCGGCCAGATGCCTCAGCTTGGTATCGTGCTGCTGAACCTGAACAATAGCGAGGTCCCCTTCTTGCAGAACGCGAACGTGCGGCGCGCCTTGATGCTCTCGCTCAACCGCGACTACATCGTGGGCAAATTCCTGAAGGGGGAAGCGGTCATAGCTGACGGGCCTATCATGCCGGGCTCGTGGGCCCACTACGATGGCGTGGAGCATCTCGACTACGACCCCGAGGCGGCAGTAAGTCTCCTCAAGGGTGAGGGTTATGTCATCCCCGCGTCGGGTGGCGTCGTTCGCGCCAAGGAGAACGTCGCGCTCAACTTCACGCTCGTCCACCCAAACGATGCGCTGCACACGCAGATGGCACAGGCCATCCAGCAGCAATGGGCGCAGATCGGCGTCCAGATCAACCTGCAGGCGGTGCCGTACGAGCAGATGATCCCGAATTACCTTGCCCCGCGGACCTACCAGGCTGCCCTGGCAGACCTCAACACCTCGCGTACCCCCGATCCTGATCCCTACCCGTTCTGGCACCAATCGGAAGCTATCAATGGTCAGAACTATTCCCAGTGGGACAACCGGGCTGCCAGCGAATACCTGGAGCAGGCCCGCACCGAGTCCGATTTCACGATCCGCACGCGCCTGTACCGCAACTTCCAGGTGGTATTTCAAAAGGAACTGCCCTCTTTGCCCCTGTACTACCCGGTGTATAACTACGGTGTGGATTCCCAGGTGCGAGGCGTGCAAATATCGAACCTCTTCGATACGAGCGACCGCCTGGCTTTTATCAACGACTGGTACCTCGTTACCCGACGCGCGCTGGAGCAGACGCCGGGACCCACCGTAGCTCCATAGATGCGAGGAGACAACATGCTGAACGAAGCTCTGCAGTATGCGCAGGAGAATCAAGAGCGCTTCCTCACAGAAATGAAGGAAGTCCTCACCATCCCATCCATCTCGACCGACCCCGATCACAAGCCCGACATGGAGCACGCGGCTCAATGGATGGCGGCTCAATTGCGCTCCATCGGAATGGAAAACGTTCAGGTTCTGCCGACCGAGGGACATCCGGTCGTGTACGGCGAGTGGCTGCACGCGGCTCCGAAGGCGCAGACGGTCATGATCTACGGTCACTACGATGTGCAGCCGCCGGACCCGGTCGAACTGTGGTCGACGCCTCCGTTCGAGCCGGCCGTCCGCGGCGATGACCTCTTCGCCCGCGGCTCCGCTGACATGAAGGGCCAGTTGCTGGCCGCCCTTAAGGCCGTTGAGTCCGTTATGAAGACCGGCAGTTTTCCGGTCAACCTCAAGTGGCTGATCGAAGGCGAAGAGGAGATCGGCTCCGAGCACTTGGACGATTTCATCAAGGATCACAAAGAGCTGCTTGGCTGTGACTTCTGCCTCAATATGGATGCCGGCGTCATGGGGGCCGACCAGCCCTCCATCACGACCGGGCTGCGCGGCCTGGCCTACTATGAGTTGAAGGTCTATGGCCCGAAGAAGGATCTGCACTCCGGCTTGTTCGGCGGCATTGTTCACAACCCGGCACAGGCCCTCGCCGAGTTGATCGCCGGCATGCACGACAAAAAGGGCCGTATCACCCTCCCCGGCTTCTACGATAGCGTGCGCAAGCTGAGCAAGAAGGAGCGCAAGGATTTTGCGCGGCTGCCGGTGGATAAGAAGATGTATCTGGAGCAGACGACCGCTCCGGCCCTGTGGGGCGAGCCGAATTTCACGCCCCAGGAGCGGCTGGGCGCGCGCCCGACCCTGGAAGTCAATGGGTTGCTGTCGGGCTTCACGGGGCCGGGTTCAAAGACCGTCCTACCCGCCTGGGCGATGGCGAAAATATCCTGCCGGCTGGTGCCGGACCAGACACCCAAAGAGACGACCAGGCAACTGAAGAAGTATCTGAAAGCGCACGCTCCCAAGGACATCACCTGGGAGCTGACCTACCTGCACGGCGCTGGCGCCGCGCTGGTGAGCACGGATAGTCCTGCCCTCAAGGCGATGACGAAGGCGTTTCAGTCCACATGGGGCAAGGAGCCGTATCTCCTACGCGAGGGCGGTTCCATCGGCGTAGTCGTACAGCTACAGAAGCGGCTCGGTGTTGATTCGCTGCTGACGGGCTTTGGTCTGCCTGACTGCGACGCGCACTCGCCCAACGAGAAGCTGCATCTTCCGACCTGGAGCAAGGGCATCGATACCCTGATCAGCTTCTTTTACAACCTGGCGGGCGAGTAGTGCAGGAGCATAAACACTGCATGTGCAGTCTCCGGCACTCCGCGCGATTCATGAGATAGGCAGGCTGGTCGTTCATGGAAGATCGTATCATCAGCTATGGCGGGCAGGCTGTCCTTGAGGGTGTCATGATGCGCGGGCAGAAGGCATTTGCGATCGCCATGCGCGCCCCCGACGGGACCATCGCTCTCCACGAGGAAAAGCTCGGCGAGATCTACCGCTCGAAACTCGCGAAGATACCGTTCGTGCGCGGCGTGATCCTGCTTTGGGATGCGCTTGGCCTGGGCATGCGCGCCCTGACCATTGCCGCCAATACGCAGACCGGCGAGGCGGAGAAGCTCGAAGGCCCTGTGCTCTATGTCACCCTAGGACTTGCCTTGCTCTTCGGTATCGGGCTGTTCTTTCTCCTACCCGCCGGGCTTGGCAGTCTCTCGGAGCGGTTCCTTGGCTGGAGCGTTTGGTGGAGCAATCTGGCGGAGGGCGTCATCCGGCTCGCTTTGCTGGTGGGCTACATTTGGGCCATCGGTTTCATGCCCGACGTGAAGCGGCTTTTCGCCTATCATGGTGCGGAGCACAAGACCATCAATGCCTATGAAGCCGGCGCCGAGCTGACGCCGGACTCCGTCGCGCGCTATTCGCTGGAACACCCCCGCTGTGGCACGGCGTTTCTGCTGACACTAGTTCTGCTCTCCATCCTGTTCTTTGCCTTGCTTGGGCCTCTGCCGTTCTTCTGGCGCCTGGTCAGCCGCGTCGTCATGATCCCGATACTGGCCGGCGTAGCGGTGGAATACATCCGCTGGACGGCCAATCACCTGGATAGCCCGGTGGTGCGTGCAATGATCAAGCCAAACCTGGCCCTACAGTCGCTGACGACCCGCGAGCCCGACGCTTCGATGCTGGAAGTCGCCATCGCGTCGTTCCAGACCATGCGGCAGGCAGAGGAATCGGTCGTCTAGCCCTGTCCGGCATCCATCGTGATCCGGCTTGAGCAGAGCGGCACGACATTCTACAGGGTGGCTTTGTCAGCTGCCGAACCTGCGATCCTGCTACTGAAACATACCTCCCGTGAAGAAAGCCAAGCTCCTGCGAGCCCTGTTCGTTCTGGTCGGGCTGCTCGCCATCGTCGTTGTTGTGCTTGCCATCTATGACCGCGGGCGCCCGGCGCCTGTACCGATGCGCGAAAAGCTCTTCGACGGTGTAACCTACACAAGGATGGTCCGGCTCAGCCCGCGGCCGCTGATGATCCATGCGATCACGATCGACCTGAAAGTTGGCGGCATTCATCTGTTGGTCACGCCCGCAGACGAGAAAGGTGCACAGTATCCGCTTCGGGCACGGACAACCTCCCAGTTCCTCCAGCAAAACGGCCTGCAGCTCGCCATCAACGGCGATGGGTTCGCACCCTGGTGGTCGCACAGCGTCGCGGACTACTATCCCCACGTGGGAGATCCCGTCCAACCGCGGGGCAACGCCGCTTCGCGCGGCCGGGTCTATTGGACCTCACAGGCCGCCGTTCCCACCCTGTATATCAACTCCCGCAATGGCCTAAGCTTTGACGCGCCCGCGCACCCCTACAACGCCATATCTGGTGAAACGCTGTTGCTCATGGGCGGCCAGTTGATCCCCGATCTGAACGATACCGTGACGCAGCCTCGCTCGGCAGTGGGGTTTTCAAAGAACGGCCGCTACCTGTACCTGGTCGTGGTGGATGGCCGGCAGCCGCTTTACAGCGAGGGCATGACCCTCAAAGAGCTGGCGGGCCTGATGCAATCGCTTGGCGCAAACTACGCAATGAACCTGGATGGGGGAGGATCATCCACCCTGGTTGTTCAGGGTTCCAATGGGCGGCCGCGCGTCCTCAATTCTCCGATCGACAACTACATTCCCGGGCGCGAAAGACCGGTGGCGAATCATCTCGGGGTGTTTGTAGAAAAATAGCCCACCCACGGGGCGATGCGGTTCGCAACCTATGGAAGCCGCTTCGCCAGCGCGATCGCTCCCAGCACGCCCGCCTGGCTGCCCAGTGCGGGCGGCACGACATACTCATCCAGGTGTTCGAGCAGCACCGGGTGGCGGACATACCCATTCAGTTGCCGTCCCAGCTCGGTACGGATCATTGGGAACAGGAATGAGCGCTGCATGATGCCGCCTCCAAGCACGATGCGGCGCGGCGAGAGCGTCACCACGAAATCCTGGAGCGCCACCGCGATATAACGAGCCTCGATCCGCCAGAACGGATGGTCATCCGGCAGCTCGCCTCCCGGCTGCTTGAACCGCTTCTCCAGGGCCGGTCCGCTGGCGAGGCCCTCGAAGCAATCGCCATGGAATGGACATGCCCCGGGAAATGGATCGAGATCGAGGTCGTGGGGGAGGCGGACATGCCCCATTTCGGGGTGAAGCAACCCCTTCAGCGCCAGGCCGTCCTTGATGTAGCCTCCTCCGATCCCGGTTCCGATTGTGAGATACAGAAGCGGGTCATAACCATGCCCCGCGCCCCAGACCGATTCCGCCAGAGCCGCGCCATTCACATCGGTATCCAGATCCACCCGCACGTTGAGTTCCCGTTGGAGGCGGCCTACGATGTCGGTATTGCTCCAGCCGGGTTTGGTCGTGGCGGTAATGAAGCCGTACGTGGCGGAGCTCCGATCCAGGTCCAATGGGCCGAAGCATGCCAGTCCGATTCGGTCGATCGATTGCTCGATGACCGCGGGCCGGAAGAAATGGACTACATGTCGGAGCGTCTCATCCGGCGTTGTGGTCTCGATGCGCGTTTCGCTGGTGATCTGTCCCGGGCCGGTGCCGATGGCACACACGAACTTCGTCCCGCCTGCTTCGATGCCGCCGTACAGTGTCTGCGTCGCCATGGCGGTATTCTAGCATGGCCTGCTAGCCGAGCATTGCGGCAAATAGCCGGACGTACTGCCTGGCGACACTGCGCGCACTCTTCGATCCACTGGGTTGGTAGGCCTGCGGTACGGGGAAGAACCCCGGCGCAAGCAGGGAGAACAGCACGGACGACATGATCTCCGAGATCGTGAACCGGATCATGCCCGCATCCTTCGCGGCATACTCTTGTACCGCGCGCTTGCACAGCCGGTCGAAAACCCGCATCATCGCCTTTGCGCTGATCGAGCTCTCGTCACGCTGCACGACCGCCGGGTACAGGTGGGCGCGGGTCATGCCGGGAAATGTGCGGCTGCCATCCAGCAGGTAGAAGATGACGTTCTCAAATGCAGCCAGGAAGGGCACACACGTATCATCGATCGAGGCGAAGACGTCCTCCATCATGTGATGAATGGTCATCGAGAGCGCCTCTGCCATCAACTCGTCCTTCGAGCGAAAGTGGTAGTTGATGGAGGCGATATTCGTGCCCGCCTCCAGGGCGATCTTGCGTGTGGTGACCTTGTCCACGCCGTATTTTTCCGTACAGGTGACAACCGCTTCCAGGATCCGTTGCCGTGTGGCGTTCTTTTCGGCCATGGGCTTTGCCTCAACTTTCCAGCCCGCACATCTGGGACGACAGCTTCCACAGCTGCAATGCTGCCTCTCGATTCAGGGCGTAGGTGCTGGGGGCTTTCGGCCTGCCGTGCTGCCAGTAGATCTCGGTTGCATTCTGCAAGGAAGCTTCTGTCGCCAGGTAGACGATGCCTTTGGCAGATTCTTCGGGACTGATCCCGCCCCGGCGCCGCAGGTCCCACAGGCGCCGCGCAATGAACGAATTGCTCTTGAGCCCGATCTCCGTATTCACCAGGCCGGGATCGGCAGCAAATGCGCGCGCATTCGAGTCTTGGCGAAGGCGCCGGTCCAGCTCCAGGCTGAACAGCACATTGGCGAGTTTGGTCTGGTTATAGGCCCGCAGCGGGTTGTAGTGTCTCCGAAGCTGGATGTCATCCCAGTTCAGCCGGGTATTGTAGTGGGAGCCGGAGCTCACAGTAACGACCCGGCCCCGCGGTGCGGCCATCAGCAGCGGAAGCAGCTCCCGTGTCAGCAGGAAAGGGGCCAGATGATTGACCGCCCACTGCATGTCGAAGCCTTCCGGTGTGAACGTCTGCCAGAACGGGACAGTGGCCGCGTTATTGATCAAAACGTTCAGGCATGAGAGGTTCCAATCGGCGAGTGCCGCACGGATCTGGAGCGCTACGGCCAGTATATCCGATTGAAGCGAGAGATCGCAGACCAGGA
Source organism: Anaerolineales bacterium (assembly GCA_035498395.1). Taxonomy (GTDB): domain Bacteria; phylum Chloroflexota; class Anaerolineae; order Anaerolineales; family Villigracilaceae; genus Fen-1038. The sequence continues at coordinate 2,994 of DATKAF010000031.1, read as the reverse complement.
ACTTCACCTGACCGGATAGCGCCCGGAGCTGGTCCCCCAGTGCGCGGCAGCGCTCCGCGCGGCGACCAATGCCAATGACCCAGCCGCCCTGCCGAAGAAGAAGCTCCACCGCGGCAAGCCCAATGCCGGAGGTGGCACCCGTCACCACAAAGGTTTTTGCGTCCGTGTATGTCTCCATGGAAATCCCTTTCGCCGCCATCATAGCCCCACAGACGGATTCTGTCAACTGTTTCATACATAAGTTTCAAACATATGATTGACATTTCGGCGGTTCCCCGGTATAGTGGGCACGGGGCACGCATGCCCCAAGGAGTCGATTATGGACAGTCTGGTATTCATAACGGGCGCAGCCGGCGGATTGGGCAAGGCGATGGCTGCCGAGTGCGCCAGCCGCGGCTGGGACCTCTTCCTTACCGATCTAAAGAACGACCGGTTGGCCGCACTGGCGCAGGGACTGGAAAGAGCCTGCGGAATTCATGTCCTATACCAGGAAGCCGACCTTACGGATGCGGCTTCCCGGGGTATCCTGTTCGACCGGATCAGATCTGACGGTTTGCGTTTTCGCGCGCTGATCAATGTCGCCGGAACGGATCATGAGGGATTGTTCTTGGAGCGCTCGCCGGAGCAGATCGTCAGCATCGTCCGGCTGAACATCGAGGCCACCCTGCTTGTCACACACGCGCTGCTCGACATGCGGGATGATGCCCAACCGTTCCGGATCATCAATGTCGCCAGCCTGGCAGCGTTCTTCTCGATGCCGGTGAAGGCTACCTACGCGGCCTCCAAGCGCTTCATCCTGGACTTCTCCCTCGCGCTGCGCAATGAGCTGCGCGACCAGAACGTGACTGTCACGGTGCTTTGCCCGGCCGGGCTCCCCACAACCGATACCTGCATTGCTGCCATCGAGTCGCAGGGTATTATGGGACAGCTCACCACCGAGGACATTGGCAAAGTGGCGCATGAGACTGTGGACGCCTCTCTCTGCGACCGGGCCGTTGTGATACCCGGTTTTCTAAACCGCGTGATCCGCTGGCTGGGCGGCCTGGTGCCCGCGACAAGCGTCGCCGAGTTGGTTGGCTCGCGATGGAGGACGGCGGAGCAGCGGCGCGCAGGTGGTCGCGCGCTATAGATCGCGCGGCTCGCGGCTCTGCTGCCACCACTGCCACAGGGCCTGAAGCGCCGCGGCAGGAGCGGCGTCCCCGCGCCGCCCGCTGTTCCAGCTCACGATGAGCTCCCTGCGCGCGCGGGTAATGCCGACAAACAGCAGTCGCAAGCGCTCGCGGACGTAATCGACTCGGGCCTGAAGCGTGGCGGCGCCTTCAGCGTAGAACGAATCCCCACTCGTATCCTGCGCAACCTCGAGCTGCGCCAGCACCTCCGCCTCCAGGTTCAGATCGTCGCGTAGGAACCACTTCTCCGCAATGAAGCGGTCGCCGGGCTGGTCAGATGGGTAGTCGAAGTTATTGACCGAGAGCAGATACACGCGATCCCATTCCAGCCCCTTTGCCTTGTGCATGGTCGAAACGATCACGATGCCTCGATAGTCATCGGGGTCGAAACCGGCGTCATCGCTGGAGAATCCGATGAACCGGCGTTCGTTGCGAGCGATCTCGTTGAGCATGGGTATGAATTCCGGCAGGCGCCAATCGGGATTCTCTTCTGCTGCCTGCCGCAGGACGAGCGCCAGCTTATGGGCTAACGCGAGATCGGCTGGCACACTGAAAAGCTCCTGCGCCAGCGTCAGCACCAGTTGGTCGATGGGGAGAATGGTGGCTGAATGCCAGCGCAGCACAACTTCCCGAAAGGCCGCCAGTTCGGCCATCACCTCGCTCGATTCCTCATCCGCTGCCAGCACATCGTCAAGTTTCTCCACCGAGCCGGCGGGCACAAAGGGCGCAATGTAGGTCTCCACGTTGCGCAGGCGCCGGAGCGTGCCGGCCACATAGTCGAACATCGGCCGGCAGGCCAGGTCCGTGCGCCAGGCGCGCCTCCAGACTTTGTATGCCTGGGCGAGCTTTGGCGCGGAATCGGGCGCTGCCAGGTAATCCATGATGTAGCTGAGAGCGCCCGCTGCGGCCCGCGTTGGCGAGGTGCTGCGCAGAAGCTCCCGGTACTCAATGCGCTGTACCTTGAGTGCCTCTGCTACCTGCGCCGCATAGTCATTCGTGCAGGTCAATACCGCCACGGTCGAGTCCGGGTGGTCCGGCAGCCATGCCTCCAGCGACCGGATCAGTTCGCGGATCTCTTCATCCGGTCCCATCTTCGTCTTGATCAACTGGATCGCCTCCGGATCGTCCGGCGGGTTGGGTTGAGGGTCGTCTGGCGGCACGGGAATGATATAGGGTGGCTGGAGGGCGTCCCGCGCATCCATAACAGGATGCTCTGCCCGGACCCAGTCGATCAGGAAATTCGCTATGTCCAAGACAGACGGCTGCGAGCGGCCCGATTCCGGCATGTCGATGCTTGGGTTGTTTGCGATAAAGTCCCGCAGCAGCTCCGGGTTGGCTGTCGTGAACGTCTCAAAGATGGCCTGGTTGGGATCGCCTACGCGGACCCAGTTCCCGCCGGGACCCGCCAGAAGCGAGATGATCTCCTTTTGGATGCGGCTCGAATCCTGTGCCTCGTCTTCCAGGATGAAAGGCCACCGATGCCGGAGCCGTTCCAGTAATCCCGGGGACGACCGGAGCGCCTGGTAAGCGAGCCGGATCAGGTCATCAAAATCCACCGCCCCCCGATACGCCAGGGCGCGCTGGTAGTCTGCATAGATCTCCTGGCCCATCTCTGCCAAGGGCAGCGGCTCGCGTGCCTGCTCAAGCGCAACCCGCAGGTCTTCCGGTGAGAGGTGCAGGTCCTTTGCCGAGCGGATGAAGCTCAAGGCGACGGATTCGATGTAATCAGGCCAGTCCCGGTTCGCCACGCGTCGGCGCTGGTGATCTTCCAGCGCCGGAGAGAGGTAGCTCTCAAATACCTCTGGATGCGCGCGTACCCACTGAT
>DATKAF010000030.1:0-5718 GCA_035498395.1 Anaerolineales bacterium | reverse complement strand
TGCACCGCTCCATAACACGGCTGGACGCCTCTTCCAACAAAGCTTGCAGGGCATTCTCGAAACAACCAGCCCACGCGCTTGGTCTTTTGCCATCCTGGGGTTGCATGAGTATCTCCAGCGTTTCGCTGGCGACCGGCGTGCCTACCAGATCCTCGAAGATCTTGCCGGGCGTCTTCTGGACCTGTACCGCCGGAACTGCGCCGCGGAATGGCGCTGGTTCGAATCCACCCTGACGTATTGCAATGCTACGCTTGCCCACGCTTCGTTGCTCGCTGGTGAGACCCTCGTCAACTCGGAAATGGCCGCGGTCGGGCTGGATGCCCTGGGCTGGCTGATGGCGCTCCAGCAAGCGGACACGCCCGGGCGGCACTTTGTTCCGATCGGCTCCAACGGCTTCTACCCGCGCGGCGAGGAGCGTGCCCGCTTCGACCAGCAGCCCGTGGAAGCGCAGGCCACCGTCTCGGCCTGCCTCGAAGCCTACCGGCTGACACACGACAAGGATTGGCACGACCAGGCTCGCAATGTGTTCGAATGGTTCCTGGGCAGGAATGACCTGCACGTATCTGTTTACGACCCGACCACCGGCGGCTGCCGCGACGGTCTGCATGCCGATCGCCCGAACGAGAACCAGGGCGCCGAATCGACGTTGGCCTTTCTGCAAGCTCTGCTGGAACAACGTCTCGCTGAATCCACCATACCTGCAGGAGAATACAGGTTTGATGAACAACCGACCCTTGCCGCTCTTCCAGCGCCACAATCGCAACCCCATTTTGAGCGCCGCTGAATGGCCCTACCAGGTTAACACCATCTTCAACCCCGGGGCTGTCCTGCTGAAGGATGGCACCACACTGCTGCTCTGCCGGGTCGAGGACCGTCGAGGCCTCTCGCACCTGACGGCGGCCCGCTCGACGAACGGGATCGACGACTGGAAGGTCGACACGTCCCCGACGCTGAGTTCCGATCCGGAGCACTTCCCCGAAGAGTTGTGGGGTGTTGAGGACGCGCGCATCTCCTACGTGCCCGAGCTGGATCGCTACATCATTGCCTATACTGCTTATGCGCGCGGCGGTCCCGGCGTCGCACTGGCCTCCACGCAGGATTTCAAGCAGTTTGAGCGTTATGGCATGATCATGCAGCCCGATGACAAGGATGCCTGCCTTCTGCCGCGCCGCATCGGAGGCCGCTGGGCTCTCATTCACCGCCCGGCGGGCATGATGTCTTCCCACATGTGGATCTCCTACTCGAACGATCTGCTGACGTGGGGCGGCCACAAGCTGATGATGGAGGCGCGCCTCGGGGGCTGGTGGGATGCGAACAAGATCGGCCTCGCCTGCCCTCCCATCGAGACGGCGAAGGGTTGGCTGACGATCTATCACGGCGTCAAGCGCAACGCTGCCGGATCCATCTACAGGCTTGGCCTGGCGCTCTTTGAGCTGGATGCGCCTGAGCATTGCCTCGCCCGCGGCGATGATTGGGTGTTCGGCCCCGAGGAGCCCTATGAGCGCCGCGGTGATGTGGATAATGTTGTGTTCCCGTGCGGCTATACCGTTGCGCCTGATGGCGATACCGTGCGCCTCTACTATGGCGCCGCCGATACAAGCGTGGCCCTGGCAACCGGCAGCATCAAGGCCATGCTTGCCTGGTTGGATGAGTTCGGCAAGGAGAGCCTACCGACCGATCTGACTGCCTCACGAGCGCCGTAGGTTGGTTGGCGCGAGCGCCCTGGCTTGTCGAAGCTTGCGGGCAGGGCTGCGAAGGGAGGCTTCCCTCAGGCCGTATAATCGAGAATATGGCATTCTATCCTCAGTACGTGGCAGGGGAGAGCTCATGGCGCGCTTGATTCCCGCAGCAGAACGCATTCGACGTGCACGAGCATTGATTCGGCAGGCCCGCGACCTTCCGGTTCCGGCGGACGGTCGCAGCGACTTTTCCTATATCGCCAACGTCAAGGACTTCATGCGTCAGGCGCGCGATCTCATCAAGTTCATCCCGATGTCGCCGAGCGCGACCGACGAGATGAAAGCCTATGTGAAGAGCATCTATGAGGAGGCGCAGCAGGCCGAGCAGGAGATCCTGCACGGCGGCCCGTCCGCCGCCTCACCCGCTTGAGACGTGCGTCTCCCTAGCCGCTTGACAAAAAACGACCCGCATCAAGCAATGTGGGTCGTTGTCCGTGCTATCGCCTTACGTGGAACGGTTATTTTTCTTCGATGGTCACGCTCTGCATGGCGTCGCCAGTGTAGTTCGGGTTCTGGTCAGGATCGCGCAACTTGATGGCGTTGACCACGTCCATGCCGCTGACCACCTGCCCGAAGATGGTATACCCCCCGTCGAGCCTGGGCTGCGGGCCGAAGGTGATGAAGAATTGGCTGCCGTTCGTGTCCGCTCCGGCGTTCGCCATCGCGACCACACCAGCCTTGTCGAACTTCAGGTCGCTGTTCTCATTCACGAACTCGTAGCCGGGGCCGCCGGTGCCCGTGCCGGTCGGGTCGCCGCCCTGCGCCATGAAGCCCTCCAGAACACGGTGGAACGTGGTCCCGTCGAAGTACCCTTGCCGGGCCAGCCACACGAAGCTATTGACCGTGATCGGCGCCTTATCCGGGTATAGCTGGATCGTGAACTCGCCGCCGTTTGCCATCTTGATGTGTGCGAAGTATTGCTTGGACTTGTCGATCAGCATGGGCGGCATGGCACTCCATTGCTTGGTGCCCACAGCGACCGGCGTCGCCAGCGATGCGGTCTCTGTGCTGCTGGCCTTCTTCTGCGAGCTAACGAACCACCAGCCCGCGCCGATGAGAGCAAGTACGGCTACTGCAATTCCCGCCCATTGAATGGGATCCAGGCTGTCGGAAGATTTCTTTTGCTGTTTCTTGGTCAGAGTTGCTTTCTTGCGCGCCATATGTCCTCTCTTGTTGCAAAGCTCCGTCAATTCTACCCGGAATGAAAAATCCCCTCCCGGTTGGAGAGGGGATTCCAGCTTATCGAGGCTGAATTATCTGGCTTGCTGCGGCGGGTGATACCCAGGCGTTCCTTCGAGCGTAGTCTTCGCCTGCTCCAGCGGAGTGCCTCCATGGTCGGATGGAAAGGGCACGTCGAACCATGCCGTGGGCTCGTACGGATGGATGCGTCTTACTTCTCCGGCAGTCGTCTCCCGCTGCGCCCAGCGGGCCAGCTCCCTGCGGTTCCATGTGCTGTGGCGCGTTGGCACGAGCTTGCCAGTGGAGAGCTCGAACGCGTTGGCTCTCACGTTCCGCTCGTCGATCTCCTCGACGACCTCGCGGATGATGCCCGCCTCCTCGTTGACGTACGATTTTCCGACGATGATTTGTTCCTTGCGCATACACTTCTCCTTTCTGCCCACGTGGAAGAGACGCAGCCTGCATCGTCTCCATGGGCCACGAAGCCGACATTCTACAGCCGTGCCAGTAAGCCCCGTCAAGCGGATTCGCCTACGGATGGCCTACAAAACGCTTTAGAGCTTCATGAGAAAGGCTTCGGTGTAATGCAGCGCGCGGTGGGAACGAGGTCGTGCGCCGTTTCGGTCGGGTATACTCCTTCCGTTGGTACATTTGTACTATCGCGATTTTGATTCGGAGGCAGCATGCCAGGAATTACTCTGCTCGGCTTGGGGCCGGGCGATCCGAAACAGCTCACGCGTGAGGCTTGGGATGTGCTCAACAGCGAAACAGAGATCTGGGTGCGGACGCGCCAGCATCCGGTCATCGCAGGGACGCCGCCCGCGCTCAAGGTGCGCTCGTTCGATGACCTCTACGAGCACGGTGATACTTTCGAAGCTGTGTATGCCGCGATCACCGCTCGCATTCTGGAACTTGCAGACCGCCCCGATGGCGTGGTCTACGCGGTCCCGGGTCACCCCTTCGTTGCAGAAGCGACCGCTCCCGAGATCGCGCGGCGTGCCCGCAAAGCCGGGATACCGCTGCGAATCGTCGAAGGCATCTCGTTCCTCGAGCCCGCTTTCTCGGCCCTGGGCTTGGACCCCTACCCGCGGCTTGCGCTATGCGACGCACTGGCGCTCGGGCCTGCTCATGTCCCGCCGTTCACTCCGGATGCGCCTGTGTTGATCGCGCAGGTCTATTCACGCCTGGTTGCTGCCGAGGTGAAGAGCACGCTGAATGCGATCTACCCCGACGCGCACCCGGTCCGGTTCGTCCACGCCGCGGGCACCGATCAGCAGCTTGTCGAGGATCTCCAGCTCTACGAGATCGACCGCAGCGAGCACATCGGCCTCTTGAGCTGCCTGTATTTGTCGCCTCTGGGCGAAGGGACGGCCTTTGAGGCGTTTCAGGAGATCGTCGCCCATCTTCGTGCGCCCGACGGCTGCCCGTGGGACAAGGAGCAAACCCACGCCTCTCTGCGCCAGCACCTGCTCGAAGAATCCTATGAAGCCATCGCCGCCATGGATGCCGAAGACCCTGCCGCCATGCGGGAGGAGTTCGGCGATCTGCTCTTGCAGATTGTTCTCAACGCGCAGATCGCCAGTGAAGAGGGGGAGTTCACTTCGAACGATGTCATCCGCGGCATCTATGACAAGATCATTCGCCGCCATCCGCACGTGTTTGGCGATGTGAAGGTGGCGGGCGTGGAAGGTGTGCTTCAGAATTGGGAGAAGCTCAAGGAGAAAGAGCGGCGCGCCGAGAAGCGCGAGAAAGGTCTGATGGATGGCGTACCGGTCGCGCTGCCCGCGCTAAGTCAGGCGCAGGAATACCAGGACCGCGCCGCGCGCGTGGGCTTTGATTGGCCCGAGATCGAGGGCGTCCTGGAAAAGGTCACCGAGGAAGTCCAGGAAGTGAAAGCCGCGGAGGGCGAGCTGGAGCTGGCGGCCGAGGTCGGGGATCTGCTCTTCGCGCTGGTGAACCTCGCGCGCTGGAAGAAGATCGATGCCGAGTCTGCCCTGCGCGGCACCAACCAGAAGTTCCGCCGTCGGTTCGCTCACATCGAGCGGGCCGCGAAGTCGCAGGGACGCAATCTTTCGGACTTTTCTTTGGACGAGATGGAATCGTTCTGGCAGGAGGCCAAGCGGGAGGAGTAGGAGGTCGGGGGGCAAGAGAGTGTTTCCTGCATCCGATTCTCGGTGCTCACATGTCATGCAAGCCTCCGAGTTTCGAGATATGGGCGGTGTCTTCCCGACCATATCTCGAAATTCGGATTTCGCCCTCCCCTTAGGAGATTGTCGGAGCGAAGTCGTAGCGAAGCGAAGACCCTGATTTAGCAGGGCGGAGATCCCCGCAGGGGGCGCAGCACTTCGGAGCGCAGCAAAGAATCGCGTAGCACATCGTCCCCCTGTGGGATCCCGTAGCGAAGCGGAGGTAGGGTTGGGGTAGGGCTTCCGCGAGGAGTTGCCATTTGGAAAAGAACCTTCAAGCCGCGCCTGGATGGTCAGCCTGCTGCCCTTGGAGCCAAGGTGCAAGAAGCCCGGGCCGCTAACGCGTTTCTTCGATTCTCCGGATTAGCCCCGGGATCTCGCCCAGATCTTTGATCTGGAAAAAACCCGGCTGCGTCGCAGGCGTTTCTGCGTTTTCGTGTAGCCAAGACAACTCCTGCGGGATATATACCGCGTTGCCGCCGATCTCCAGCACCGGTAGGATGTCCGATCGCAGCGAGTTCCCGACCATCAGGAAATCCTGGGGGCTGACGGAGTGTCGTCTCAGGATCGCCCTGTAAGTCGCCGCGCTCTTGTCGCTGACGATCTCGATGTGC